>JARHYV010000271.1 GCA_029258495.1 Faecousia sp.
CGCAAGGGTCGCGTTATGGTAATTTGCGAAAACCCCAAACACAAGCAGAGACAAGGCTAATAGGAGGTGCTGAAAGAATATGGCACGTATTGCTGGTATTGACCTGCCCCGCGAAAAGCGTATTGAAATTGGTCTGACTTATATCTATGGCATCGGCGCAACTCGCGCCAAGGAGATTCTGGAGAAGACTGGCATCAATCCTGACACCCGCGTCAAGGATCTGACTGAAGACCAGGAGGCTCAGCTCCGTGAGGCCATTGAGCATAACTACACCATCGAAGGTGATCTGCGCAGAGAGACCGCTATGAACATCAAGCGTCTGTCTGAAATCGGCTGCTATCGTGGCCTGCGTCATCGTCGTGGTCTGCCCGTGCATGGTCAGCGTACAAAGACCAACGCTCGTACCCGTAAGGGTCCCAAGAAGACCATCGCTAATAAGAAGAAGTAAGGAGGGATATGTAACATGGCTAAAACTACTAAGAAGGTTGTTAAGCGCCGCAGAGAGCGCAAGGTAGTTGAGAAGGGTGCGGCACATATCCGTTCCTCTTTCAACAACACCATGGTCACCATCACCGATCTGGAAGGCAATGCCCTGAGCTGGGCTTCCTCCGGCGGTCTGGGCTTCCGTGGCTCCAGAAAGTCCACCCCCTTTGCTGCACAGAGCGCTGCTGAGACTGCCGCCAACGCTGCAAAGGAGTACGGCCTGAAGACCGTTGAGGTCTATGTTAAGGGCCCCGGCCAGGGACGTGAAGCTGCAATCCGTGCACTGCAGTCCGCAGGCCTGGAAGTCGTTATGATTAAGGACGTGACTCCCATTCCTCACAATGGTTGCCGTCCTCCCAAGAGACGTCGTGTCTGATTTTGCAATAGGAGGAATTTTACGTTATGGCTAAGAATATGCAGCCCGTGCTGAAGCGTTGCAGAACTCTGGGCGTTTCTCCTGCCGCAATGGGTTATTCCAAGACTTCCAATAAGAACCCCGGCGGCCAGAGAAGAGCTAAGAAGTCCGAGTACGCTGCTCAGCTGACTGAGAAGCAGAAGGTCAAGTTTGTTTACGGTGTGCAGGAAAAGCAGTTCCGTAACTATTATGAAAAGGCATCCCGCGCAGAAGGCAATACCGGTGAGGTACTGCTGACCTACGTGGAGCGCAGACTGGACAACGTTGTCTACCGTCTGGGCTTTGCCAACACCCGTCGCCAGGCTCGCCAGCTGGTGAACCATGGTCATTTCACTGTTAACGGCAACCGCGTCAACATTCCCAGCTTCCTGGTGAAGACCGGTGATGTCGTTGCAGTTTGCGAGAAGAGCGTTTCCGGCAACTTCTTCAAGAAGCTGAAGGAAGACGATGCATTTGTTGCTGCTCCCAAGTGGCTGGATCGTGACAAGAATACCCTCACCGGTAAGGTCATTGCTATGCCCACTAAGGCGGACATCGACTTCGACATCGCCGAGCACCTGATCGTCGAGTTGTACTCCAAGTAATCGACCCCCTCATTTCGTTCGTATG
>JARHYV010000181.1 GCA_029258495.1 Faecousia sp.
CCAGAGTCAAAGTCTGGTGCCTTACCACTTGGCGACATCCCAATAATAATGTACCCTGACCCGGACACACGATGTATTGTAGCATAGTTTATTCTCACATGCAAGAACTTTTTTTGTAAATCTATAAAAGTATCTGCAAAGCAGCAATTTTTCCATATAGATAGAGGTTTTCTCTCCATAATGCGCAAAAAAGGCAGCGATGCCTGTCATCTCAGCGTCACTGCCTTTCTCTGTATTTGTGAATTATGGGTGCTTTTCCGCCGAATTGGCAGGTATGCAGCTCAACGGCGGTTTCTTCTGCGGCGATAGCCCTTGCGGTCATACAGCACCACAATGGCAGTATTGATCCCCACAATGCTGATCACCACCAGTGCCAGCTGCCACAGGATCGCCTTCATAGCGGTGAAGATCATCACATCCCGGGCAAGCTCCGGAAATCCGTTGCAGATCACCGACATCACCACGCTCATGACAAGCCCGAGCACCGTCCACGCAATACCTGCGATCCGCTGGGTGAACTGCCAGACCTCGACACTGGACATGCCCCAGTAGAACCGATAGCCCAGAGAGTGATTTGCCTCCTTGGGGGATGCCAGCAAATACAGCAGCCCCAGTCCCAAAAGCAGCAGCGGCCCGATCATCACTGCGATCCGCAGCACCACCGCCAGCTGGTCAAACATATGCTCCAGATCCGGCAGCAAGCCTGCTGCGTCTGCCTCTGTGAGCACCGTCTTTACATTTTCTGCATTCATAGAATTTATTTCTCCTCAAGAATCTTGGTCAGCTCACGCATAAAGCTGTTGACATCCTTAAACTGGCGGTAGACCGACGCAAAGCGGATATAGCTCACCTCGTCCAGAGGTTTCAGCCGATCCATGACCATTTCACCGATCTTCTCGGTGCTGACCTCACGCTCCAGAGAATTCTGAACCGTCTGCTCGATCTCGGTGGTCACACGCTCCAGCTCTGCCATGGGCACAGGACGGTTTGCACAGGAGCGAACCAATCCCGTCAAAATTTTGTTCCGATCGAACGCCTGACGGGAGCCATCCTTCTTAACGACCACCACAGGCAGGCTCTCCACGATCTCATATGTAGTGAATCTGCGCTGGCAGTTCAGGCATTCTCTTCGGCGTCGGATGGACAGGGAGTCGTCGCTGTGACGGGAGTCCACCACCTTGCTCTCCTGATATCCGCAGAACGGGCATTTCACGGGTCATCATCTCCTTACACTTTCTTATACTACATTATAACAAAGGAAATAATCCATGTCCAGACCATTTTTTCTTGCCATCGGCGGGAAAAACGAGTACAATAGGAGCATTGATGTGAAAGGAGCTTCTCTATGCAGCAAAGCAAATCGACCAAATATCCATTCCTGTATGCAATCTGGGGTGTTTTATTCTTAACGACCATCGTTCTGGGGTTCGCCTTTCCCCTTGCTCAGGGGCTCGGGAAAGCCCTGATGGTGATGATCTCCGTCATTTTCTTCATTCCCCCGTGGATGATCCTGCGCAAAGCCGAGCGCGACGGCAGCACAAAGCACCGCACCATTATCCGGTCGCTTTCCTGCGCATCGCTGGTGGGCACGCTGATCCTGCTGGTGCTGAACCTGCGCTCCGTGGGCTATTCCGACACCGTTGGCACTGCCCTGCATGCGGCGCTGACCATTGTGTCCGCTCCCATGATCTGCGCCCATGTGTATGCGCTGTCGCTGTTCCTGTGGGCCTGCCTGCTCATCGGATCGTTTCAGAAAAAGAAATAACATGCACCCGAGCCGATTTCCTTTTGGAAATCGGCTTTTTCCTTATTGACAATCCCGGTGATCGGTGATATCTTGTATTTAACCTTTAGGTTAAATGTTAAATGATTGAAGGGAATGATCTATGAGTTTACAAAACACGCTCAAGGCACTGGCAGACCCCATCCGTCGGGAGATCCTGAACCTGCTGAAACAGGGCAGACTCTCCGCCGGCGACATCGCAGACCACTTTGATGTGACCAACGCATCCATCTCCCGACATCTGTCGGTGCTGAAGGATGCCGACCTCATCCGTGACACCCGAGAGGGGAAGTTTATCTTCTATGAACTGA
>JARHYV010000020.1 GCA_029258495.1 Faecousia sp.
TATTCTGGTAGATATGTGTGCCACCGGCAATGGTGTGGCTAACGAATATTGCAAGAAGGTTCCGGGAGCAACATTCAGCAAGGTTGGCCTTGTTAAGTATACGCAATCCGAGATCGACAATATCAGAGCGGCATACTCTGTACCGAGTTTCTCTGATGATATTGTTTATCTGGTGGATGGCAGCGGCTCTCCCCAGTGGTTCTATGGCATCAATGGCGGTATCAACAAGGGGGTGCAGGCACCGTACAAGGTCTGTACCGTTCACACGGCAGAAAGCATCAAGCCGCCTGAAACGGAACCCACAAAACCGGTAGGCCCCACGAAACCGACTAAGCCGGTGACTCCTGTAACGCCTCCCCAGACTCCCTAATTTTTAGACAGAGGAAGATACGATGATTTGGACATCAGACGAATGGAAAGACTATGAAATTTTAGATGCCACCGATGGTGAGCGTCTTGAGCGTTGGGGCAAGTACCTTCTGGTACGACCTGACCCTCAGGTGATCTGGAATACACCCCGTGTTGACACGGGGTGGAAACATTACGATGCGCGTTATCTGCGTTCGAATACCGGCGGAGGACACTGGACAGATCATAACCTTCCGGAGCGCTGGCAGATTCGGTACAAGGATTATCTGACATTTAATGTAAAGCCCATGAACTTCAAGCATACAGGTGTGTTCCCGGAGCAGGCAGCCAACTGGGATTTTATCCGTGAGAAGGTTTCAGATGCTGCGGCGCACCGACCCATCCGGGTATTGAATATGTTTGCATATTCCGGCGGAGCGACTTTGGCAGCGGCTGCCGGTGGCGCTGAGGTATGGCATGTAGATGCCTCCAAGGGCATGGTCGCTTGGGCAAAGGAGAATGCGGCGGCCTCAGGATTGGCCGACCGTCCCATCCATTGGATCGTGGACGACTGCGCCAAATTCATTCAGCGTGAGATCCGCCGCGGACGCCGCTATGACGGTATCATTATGGATCCGCCCAGTTATGGCAGAGGGCCATCCGGCGAGATCTGGAAAATGGAAACAAGCTTTTATCCCTTCCTGAAGGAAGTTGTAAAGGTATTGTCGGATGATCCGCTGTTTGTCATCATCAATTCCTATACGACCGGTCTGGCTCCCAGTGCTGTGGGTTATGTGTCCGATACTGTTTTCTCGGCTCAATACGGCGGCCACACGCACAATGGCGAGCTGGGGCTGCCGGTCAAGAGCACCGGGTTCGTACTGCCCTGCGGTGCAGCAGGCCGTTGGATCTGCGATTGAGGAGGATAATGTATTGAGTCAAGCAATCGTAGTAGAGGATCTTGCGTATCATTACCCTGCGTTGGACGCCGACAGTGCCCCCAGTGTTTTTGAAGACCTGAATCTACAGGTGGAGCAGGGGAGTTTCGTTGCACTTCTGGGCAGCAATGGTTCCGGAAAGTCAACACTTGCAAAGCACTTTAATGCAATCCTGCTCCCCAGCGGAGGCAAAGCGTATGTATATGGTATGGATACACTGAATGAGGACGATCTGATCGCCATCCGCCGGAATGTGGGCATGGTATTTCAGAATCCGGATAACCAGATCGTTGCCAATGTGGTGGACGAGGACGTAGCATTTGCCCCTGAGAATTTGGGGATCTCCAGTGCGGAGATCCGCCGTCGAGTGGATCACGCGCTGCAGCAGGTCGATATGTATGAATATCGGGAGCATGCGCCCCATCTGCTTTCGGGCGGACAAAAGCAGCGTATTGCCATAGCCGGAGTGATTGCGATGGAACCCCAGTGCATCGTACTGGATGAACCGACTGCGATGCTTGATCCGAAAGGACGCCGCGAGGTGATGGAAACCATCCGAAGGCTGAATGCGGAAAAGGGGATCACGGTGATCCTGATTACCCACCACATGGACGAGGCTGCTCAGGCAGGGCGTGTTGTGGTTCTTCATAAGGGGGTGATCCGCGCTGACGGAACCCCCAAAGAGGTCTTTTCGCAGGTGGACATGCTCCACGAACTGGGCCTTGCAGCTCCGGAAACGGTGGAGCTGTGCTATGAACTGAATCGTGAGGGAATGGAGCTCCCTTTGGATCTTTTGGATACCGAGAGCTGTGCGCAGACACTTTATGAATGCTTTAAGGCCTGACGCACCGGGAGGAATGTAATTTGTCAACAATTTTGGAGGTCAGGAACCTCACACATACTTATAGTACCGGCACCCCTTTTGAACACAAGGCACTGGATCAGGTGTCTTTTTGTGTGGAACGCGGGGAATTTATCGGCATTATAGGACACACAGGCTCCGGAAAATCTACGCTGATCCAACACCTGAATGGTTTACTCAGACCTACGGACGGAGCTGTATTATTGGATGGCAAGGATATCTGGTCTGATAAACAGTTTACCCGTCAGGCGAGGTTTCGTGTCGGACTGGTATTCCAGTATCCGGAATATCAGCTTTTTGAGGAAAGTGTATACAAGGATATTGCCTTTGGCCCGAAGAATATGGGATTGGATAAGGCTGAGATCGATCGGCGCGTCCGTGAGGCAGCAGGCTTTGTAGGCATCACTGAGGAACAGTTGGAGGTATCTCCCTTTGATCTGTCCGGCGGTCAGAAGCGCCGTGTTGCCATTGCAGGCGTGATCGCCATGGAGCCGGAGGTTCTGATCCTGGACGAACCGACTGCCGGATTGGATCCTGCCAGTCGGCAGGATATTCTGGACAATATCCAGAGATATCGCAGGGCGAAAAATGCAACCATCATCATGGTCAGTCACTCCATGAACGATGTGGCACGGCTGACCGAACGACTTCTGGTGATGAACGGGTCACATCTTGCCATGGACGCCGCACCGACAGAAGTGTTTGCCCGCGCGCAGGAATTACTGGATATGGGATTGGATATCCCGGATGTCACCCAGGTGTTCCTCCGGCTGCAGCAGATGGGGCTTGATGTACAGCCTGTATACACCATTGAGCAGGCGGTGCATACCCTTCAAAAGCTGAAGGAGGGAAATGCCCATGCTTAAAGATATTACGTTAGGACAGTATTTTCCCGGCACATCACTGGTGCACCGAATGGATCCCAGAACCAAGCTGCTGATGGTGGTTGTTTACATCGTTGCGCTTTTCAGTGCCGGAAACTGGATCAGCTATGGTCTGGTCTTCCTGTTTTTGGCATTCAGCATCAAGATTTCTAAAATCTCTCTGAAGGCAATCACAAGAGGACTGAAACCGGTGCTCTTCATCGTGATATTTACAGGTGTGCTGAATCTGTTCTTTACGGAAGGTACCCATGTCATTTTTTCGGTGTTTGGTATCACAATCACTTGGGAGGCTTTGGAGCGGGCGTTTTTCATGATCAGCCGGATCATGATGCTGATTACGGGAACCTTCCTGCTGACCTACACGACCTCTCCCATTGCACTGACAGACGGTTTGGAATCCTTGCTGAATCCGCTGAAAAAGCTGCATCTGCCTGTGCATGAGCTGAGCATGATGATGTGCATTGCCTTGCGTTTTATTCCGACACTTATCGAAGAAACGGATAAGATCATCAGCGCGCAGAAAGCCAGAGGCGCTGATTTTGAAACAGGCAGCCTGATGCAGCGTGCCAAGGCACTGGTTCCTATTTTAGGTCCGCTGTTCATCAGCGCATTCCGCCGAGCCGATGAGCTGGCGATCGCAATGGAATGCCGCTGTTATCAGGGCGGAGAAGGCCGGACGAAGATGAAACTGCTGCGCTACCACCGTCTGGATCTGATCACCTTTGGTGTAGGTGCGGCTTTGCTGGCGGTTGTGTTTACACTGCGTGCGTTTGGAATGTAAGAGGTGGATATGCGAAATATAGTCCTATATCTTTCCTATCTGGGAACGCATTATCATGGCTGGCAGGTTCAGAAGAAACTGGCCACAGTGGGTGAAACGGTAGAGAATGCTGCGGCAATGGTGGTGGGGCATCCGGTTCATGTAACCGGATGCGGAAGAACGGATGCAGGTGTCCATGCAAGATGCTATGTGGCAAATTTCCGCACAGACTCACGGATCCCGGTGGATCGTCTGCCATATGCGCTGAATACCCACCTGCCGCCGGATATTGTTGTGGATCATGCGTTTGAGGTTCACGACGATTTCAATGCCATCGGCTCATGCGCACGGAAGGAATACACCTACCTGATCTATAATTCTCGGATCAAGGATCCGTTTTATGTGGATCGGGCATGGTTTTACCCTAAGCATTTGGACGAGAGCATCATGCAGGCGGCGGCGGATCAGTTTGTGGGCACTCATGATTTTGCTGCGGTGAGAAGTGTCGGAACAGATG
>JARHYV010000193.1 GCA_029258495.1 Faecousia sp.
TCATTGGTCTGATAGCACAGGCTGTCCAGTGTGGCACGGATGATGTGGTATTTGTTGCAGCCTCGGGTCAGGCCGACAATGGCACCCCGGGCGTATTGATCCCAGTGGGGAGCGCCCAGTCCCGTAAAGGCCGGGACCACATAGCAGCCGTTGGTGTCCGGAACCTTTCTTGCCATGTACTCAGAATCTGCGGCCGATTCGATGAACCGCAGCTCGTCACGCAGCCACTGAATGGCGGCCCCTGCTACGAAGATGGAGCCCTCCAGTGCGTATTCTACCTTGCCGTCCAGACCCCATGCAATGGTGGTGACCAGTCCGTTGTTGCTGAAAACAGGCTTTTCTCCCGTGTTCATCAGCAGAAAACAGCCGGTCCCGTATGTGTTCTTGGCATCCCCGGGGTTGAAGCAGGTCTGACCGAACAGGGCTGCCTGCTGATCACCGGCGGCACCGGCGATGGGGATGGGGCCGCCGAAATACTGGGCGAGGGCCTCTCCGTAAATGCAGCTGCTGGGCTTGACCTCGGGCAGCATGGATCTGGGGATATCCATTTCCTTGAGGATCTCGTCGTCCCATTGCAGGGTGTTGATGTTGAACAGCAGGGTGCGGGAGGCATTGGAATAGTCGGTCACGTGGGATTTTCCGCCTGTCAGCTTCCAGATCAGCCATGTTTCCACGGTGCCGAACAGCAGCTCGCCCTGCCGGGCCTTTTCTCTTGCCCCGGGGACGTTTTCCAAGATCCAGCGGATCTTAGGCCCTGCAAAATACGCGTCGATGACCAGACCCGTCTTTGCGCGGTACGACTCGGTCAGCCCCTTTGCCTTCAGCTCGTCGCAGTAGGCACTGGTGCGGCGGCACTGCCACACGATGGCGTGGTAAATGGGCAATCCGGTGTTTTTGTCCCAGACCACGGCGGTTTCCCGCTGATTGGTGATGCCGATGGCGGCGATATTTGCAGCGGTGACGCCCAGATTTGCCATTGCCTGCTGGGCAACCTCCAGCTGGGTGGCCCAGATCTCGTTGGCGTCATGCTCCACCCAGCCGGGCTTGGGGAAGATCTGGGTGAATTCCTTCTGCGCAACGGAGCAGATGTCGCCTGACAGGTTGAACAAAATACAGCGGTTGGATGTGGTTCCGGCATCAAGTGCCATGATGTATTGTTCCATACGGGTCCCTCCTGAAATAGAAAAGAGCGGCGGAGATCGCAGCAAATATGCTGATCAAACCTCCACTGCTCATCTAATAACAGGATCATTTTACCATGAGGGAATATGCTTTTCAACTTGAGTTTCCGGCAGGCGGGAAAAATCTGCGGAAAGCACAGAAAGGCTGTTTTCTTTTTGTGCTTAATGTATTTTTAGATTTGGCTGTTCACCTTAATAAAAAATAAGATAAATAATTATCGATATATATTTACTTATAGAAAAGGCTGTGATATAATGTCGAGCGTAAAAACCAAACCGAACTATGGAGGTAACAAATATGAAAGGTTTTGCCATGTTAAAAATCGGTGCCACCGGCTGGGTAGAGAAGGATATTCCTTCCTGCGGCCCAATGGATGCGATCTGTAAGCCGCTGGCTCTGGCACCTTGTACTTCTGATATACATACTGTATGGGCCGGTGCCATCGGCGACCGCAAGGACATGATCCTGGGACACGAGGCTGTGGGCGAGGTCGTCGAGGTCGGCGCTCTGGTCAAGGATTTCAAGCCCGGCGACAAGGTTCTGGTCAGCGCCATCACCCCCGACTGGAATTCTCTGGAGGCTCAGGGCGGCTATCCCATGCATTCCGGCGGCATGCTGTCCGGCTGGAAGTTCTCCAACTTCAAGGACGGCGTTTTTGCAGAGTATTTCCATGTAAATGATGCAGACGGCAATCTGGCACACCTGCCCGAGGGCATGGATCTGGGCGCAGCTGCCATGCTTGCGGACATGGTTCCCACCGGTTTCCACGGTGCAGAACTGGCAGATATCAGCTTTGGCGACAATGTTGCGGTCATCGGTGTCGGCCCTGTAGGTCTGATGAGCGTTGCTGCATGCGCCATCCGCGGTGCCGCTGAGATCTTTGCTGTGGGTTCCCGTAAGAACTGCACGGATCTGGCTCGTGAGTTCGGTGCCACCGATATCATCAACTACCGCGAGGGTGACATTGTCGAGCAGATCCTGGACAAGACCCACGGAAAGGGCGTTGATAAGATCGTGGTTGCCGGCGGTGACAACAATACCTTTGCACAGGCAATGCAGATCCTGAAGCCCGGCGGAATTATCGGCAATGTCAACTATCTGGGTGAAGGTGAGTTTGTGCCCATTCCCAGAGTCGAGTGGGGCTGCGGCATGGGTCACAAGCAGATCCGCGGCGGTCTGATGCCCGGCGGCCGCCTGCGCTCGGAGAAACTGGCACGGCTGATCACCACCAACCGTATCCATCCGGAAAAGCTCATCACCCATACCTTCCATGGTCTTGAGAATGTTGAGCCTGCTCTGATGCTGATGAAGGACAAGCCCAGAGATCTGATCAAGCCTCTGGTTCTGATCGACAAGTAATCCATAATGAAGAAAGCGGACTCACCAAGGTGAGTCCGCTTTTTGTGCAGAGTGGAATATCAAAGATGAAGAATGTTGATCAGCAGGATCCATGCAAGACCGTAGTAGGTCATCACGGCGACCAAGTCGTTGATGGTGGTGATCAGCGGGCCGGAGGCCACGGCGGGGTCTACATTTAACCGCTTGAAGATCAACGGGATCACGGTTCCGGAGATACTGGACAGGAACATGGACAGCAGCAGGGCGATGCCGGTACAGAAGGAAACCGAGAACGCCATGGTGAAAGCCTCTCCCTTGATCATCAGAAACAGCCCGATCAGCAGGAAGGAAAGGCTGCCGAGGATCAGACCGTTGCAAAGACCGACCCGGGACTCTTTGGCGACCAGAGAGAACTTCTGCTTGCCGGTGAGCTGTTCGTCCATCAGGACACGGATGGTGATTGCAAGGGACTGGGTGCCGACGTTACCTGCCATGTCCAGGATCAGGGACTGGAAACAGACCACCAGAGGCAGTGTTGCGACCATGCCCTCGAAGACACCGACCACACTGGAAACCACCAGACCCAGACCCAGCAGGACGATCAGCCAAGGCAGACGCTTGCTGATGCTCTTGCGCAGAGGCTCCTGCAGATCTTCTTCGGCGGTCAAGCCTGCCAATTTTGCGTAGTCATCACCCATCTCGTCATCGACCATCTGAGTGATATCCTGAGCGGTCAGGACACCGCAGAGCTTGTTGTCGGCATCCAGAACGGGGATGGAGTCCTCGGAGTAGTTCTTGATGCGCTCGATGCAGTCCTCGATCAGTTCGCTGGCATATACATAGGGGTAAGAGGTCAT
This sequence comes from Faecousia sp., assembly GCA_029258495.1. GTDB lineage: Bacteria > Bacillota > Clostridia > Oscillospirales > Oscillospiraceae > Faecousia. The sequence continues at coordinate 3,378 of JARHYV010000193.1, forward strand.
CATGATCTCTTCCAGAGGGGTATTTTCCCGGGCGATGATCAGATCCTTCAGATCGATGGCACCCAGAAGGGTTTCGTCGTCATCCACCACATAGATGGTGGAGATGTTGTCATTCTCCGCTGCCTGATCCACAAGCTCCCGCATGGCCTGACGGATGCTGATGCCGTCGGGGATGGAGATATAGTTTGTGGTCATGGAGCTGCCGATCTCGTCCTCGTCGAAGGAGCTGATCAGGATGATCTCGTGCTTGATCTCATCGTCCATCAAATCGATCAGGGCATTGCGGTCGCCCTTGCTCAACTGGCGGAGATATTCGCCGGCAGTTGCAGGCTCCAGCTGGGACAGGATCTCCACACGCTTGCGGACACGAAGCTCGCTGATCAGTTCGTTAGAATTTTCGGCATATTCGAAAACATTTGCAAGCGTTTCTGTATCCACGATCCGGTACAGCTTTGCCCGCTCATCCTTGTTCAGCAGGGTCAGAGCCTCTGCAATATCGTTCTCATGGTAGTTCAGGATCTCTTCACGCATCAGCTTTGGAGTCAGGTTGCTCCTGATAACACCGGCAATCTCGGTTGCATAATCCGGATGCTGTGCCAAGCTGGTGCTGTCGGCGGTGAAATTCTTTTTTGCGTTCATTGTCTTTTCCTCCTTTACACATCAAGCAGTGTGCGAAATTTTTCGCGATGCAAAGGCAGACGACAGCTGAGTTGCAGGTCAAAATGGATATAAAAATACCATTGTCACCTGTAACCCAGCATATGCCACATCTGCCTTGTGCTGATGCAGTGCAGTGCTAGAAACGGACAATGGTACCCATATATTTGTGCAGCAAAAACCGGTCAGAACGCAGACGGAGCATAGCCGCTGAAACTCTGACAATATATGAATACCGTGTCTGTACTTCGACTACCACTACTGCCGTCCATGTTCTCACCTCACTGAAATAAATGTATTTGGTCATAAACCTTCATTATTATAGCACCGGTTTTTCGCATAGTCAATTTTCTAATTTCATTTTTCTCAAAAATTTTTTGCATCAGCGAAGGTGCAGACAAAATTCGGATTTCCGGAGGTTTTTCCATGGCACTGTGGAGATTTCCATCACCAAATCATGAAAAACAGAAAACAATGGCGGATACATGCCTTGACATCTTATGCAGATGGTGTTAGTATGACCACAATCGCATAATGACAAACGAAGTTCTTAGGGGAACGGCGAAAGCCTGCCGAAGGAGTAAAACTCTCAGGCGTCTGGGATCAGACAGGGACTAAGAATGGATGTAGCTCTGGAGAAGCCCAGTACTGGGTACCGAAGGTGCAAGGCGGCTGTGCCGCTGAATCTCTCAGGTAAAAGGACGGAGTGTGTGGACACAGGCAGGATGACCCTGTCTGCATGTCTGTACTTTCTTTCCGGAGCAGCTGCTGTCAGCTGTTCCATTTTTTTATTTCATTTCAGGAGGTAACAGGCATGTTACAATCGATCGAGGCCGGACTGTATCAGATAGCGGCGGCCATCAACAATTACTTATCCAATTACATTCTGGTATTTCTGCTGCTGGGTGTGGGGATCTGGTATACGGTCAAGACCCGTTTCGTTCAGGTCAGATGCTTTGGCGAGGGGATGAAACGGGTGTTTGGCAGCCTGTCCCTGAACGGAGGAAAGCAGGAACGGGGCATGAGCTCCTTTCAGGCATTGGCAACGGCCATCGCAGCACAGGTTGGCACCGGCAATATTGTCGGCGCATCCGGCGCGATCCTGACCGGCGGCCCCGGTGCGATCTTCTGGATGTGGCTGATCGCCTTTTTCGGCATGGCAACGATCTATGCCGAGGCGACCCTTGCGCTGAAGACCCGCGTGGTGGATGCCGACGGCACCATCCATGGCGGCCCGGTGTATTATATCACCAGAGCGTTCCGGGGTGGTTTCGGAAAATTCCTTGCCGGTTTCTTTGCGGTTGCCATCATACTGGCACTGGGATTTATGGGCTGCATGGTTCAGGCGAATTCCATCGGCTCCACCTTCCAGACGGCCTTCCATATCCCGGGATGGGTGGTGGGCTGCGTACTGGCGGCAGCCTGTGCAGTCATCTTTCTGGGCGGCATGCAGCGGCTTGCGTCGGTGGCGGAAAAGATCGTTCCTATCATGGCAGCCATCTTCCTGCTGGGAGCGATGGGAATTTTGGCGGTTCGGATCAGATACCTGCCCGAAACCTTCGGGATGATTTTCAGGTATGCATTCCAGCCTCAGGCGATCATCGGCGGCGGAGTGGGCTATGCGCTGAAGACTGCCATCAGCCAAGGTGCCAAGCGTGGCTTGTTTTCCAATGAGGCGGGCATGGGCTCTTCGCCCCATGCCCATGCGCAGGCAAATGTACGCCATCCCCACGATCAGGGTGTGGTTGCCATGGTGGGTGTCTTCATCGATACCTTTGTGGTGCTGACGCTGAACGCACTGGTGATCATTTCTACCCTTTATACATCCGACGGGCCTCTGGCTGCCTGCGGTGCGGCGGCAGGCTCGACCCTCAATAAGACAAATCTGGCTCAGGCAGCCTTTTCAAGTGTGATGGGTCAGCAGTTGGGTTCCGGCTTTGTAGCGGTGTGCCTGCTGTTTTTCGCCTTCTCCACGGTGCTCAGTTGGAATATGTTCGGCAAGATCAATGTGGTGTACCTGTTCGGCAAAAAAGCTGCGCCCGTCTATTCTGCCATTGCCCTGCTCTTCATTTTTGCAGGAACCATTATGTCCAATGATGTGGTATGGGAGCTGACCGATCTGTTCAACAATCTGATGGTCATTCCCAATGTACTGGCACTGTTTGCCCTGACAAAAATGGTGACGGACTCCCTCAGCCAGAGAAAATAAAAGCAGATCCCTCATCGGATGCGGTGAAAGCCGGTATTCGATGGGGGATTTTTTATATTGCGACAGAATGTGAAACTCCTGATAAGGATGCGGCAAAATCAGCATACAGAGTGCTGTCCTTTTTCGCAGGACTCCGCAAGCACAGAAGGGTATGATGATATCTGTTTGGATGATAACCACGACCGGAGGAAATCACATGAAATTGCACAGGTACAACAGGATGAATGGGAGCCGATTTGCTGTATGGGGGATCGTGCTGCTTGCGGCAGTTTGGGGGCTGAGAGGAGCTGTGAGGGCAGACGGAATTCGAAACAGCGCATCCATGGATGAGGCGGAATTGACCATAGGGGTCTGCGTGGATGTGGACTCGGACGGACAGATGCATCAGGAAACGGATACAACCATCATCATCGTTCCGGAAAAAGCGGAAAATCCCATGCCCGATGACCGGGATGACGGCAGGAGCGTTCTGAAGATCCGCGGAGGGGGGCAGGGACAGTTTGATCCCATCCGCTACCGCAAATGCGGTGTGTACGGATATCTGGTCTATCAGCAGGCGGGCAGGCAGGAGGGCTTTGTTTATGATGATGCGGTGTACAGTCTGAAAGTGTATGTGACCGATGAGCTGGGCGATGGGCTGCATGCTATGCCTGTGTACTATGAGCCTGCCAAGCGAGCCGTATCTGAACAGATCCGGTTCCAAAACAGCCGTATTCCGCTGGCTGAGGCAGAGCCGTCCCCCCAGCTGCCGGACTGGGTGAAATGGAGCACCGGTACATGGTGTGCGATGGCGGTCATGGCGGTGCTGTTCGGAAGGAAGATGAATAAGTTTACATAACACTTATTTTTGAGGGATGATCCGGCTGCATCCCATGCTTTTGAAAAAATCTCTGGAATTCTACGCCCAGACTATTGACATTCCACCTACTGCATCGTTTATATTAGCCTCAGAAACCAAGCAGAAGGAGGAGTAAACCATGAATATCAAGCAGGCAGAGCAGCACTCGGGGGTATCAAAGCGCAACATCCGATACTATGAGCAGGAGGGGATGATCCATCCGTCGCGCAATGCGGAAAATGATTACCGGGAGTATTCGCAGGACGATATTCACAGACTCAAGCTGATCCGTGCCATGAGAATGGTGGATATGCCTCTGGATCAGATCCGTATGATCCTTGCCGGGGAACTGGAAATGCAGCAGGCAGCCGCTGAGCAGGAGCTGCGTCTGAAACAGAAGGAGCAGCAGCTGCAAACGGCGATCCGTTTTTGCAGAGAACTGGGAGAACTGTCCAAGTCCTCCGCGGAGGACATCGACGGGATCCTGAACAAGATGGATAAGCCGGAAAATGTAGAGCGTCTGTCCCAAAAGTGGCTGCAGGATTACAAGAAATATGCCAAGGCGCAGCATCAGAAGGTATTCACCTTTATTCCGGATGACGCGGTCACCACACCGGCGGAATTTACCATGGCACTGATCCGCTATGCCGACCAGAATGATCTGGAGCTGGTGATCACCAAGGAGGGCATGTACCCGGAATTTACCATCGACGGCATCGAATATACGGCAGAGCGTTTTTATGGGCGGTCTTACCGTTTTCCGGTTGCCACCATCCGCTGCACTGCCAAGCATCCCGAGGAACTGGAGCCAGATCTTCCAAAGGGGAAGAAGATCTCTATGAGGCTGCTGCACTATGGGTGGATCTATGGCATCGTGATACTGGCGAATGTGGTGCTGATGCTCCGTATTGAGGGAATGGAGCTGCTCACCACATGGGAAGGATGGCTGCTGCTGGGGAGTGTTCTGGCGATCACCGGCGTAAGCATTTACCGGTTTTACCTGTTCGCCTACAACTTCAGGGAAAGGTAAGCCATACGGATCAGAAACGGCATGCAGGCAAAATAATAATCGGAGGTGCAGGATCAAACTGCACCTCCGATTATGCTTATGGGAAAGAAAGGAATTTCTGCTTACTCAGGAAATGATAATGGCCTCTGCCAGCTGATTGTCGATGTTGTATCTGCCATCCTTGATGGAAACGACACAGCCGCCCTTCAGTCGGGAAACCACGGTGATCGGCTCACCGGTATAGCAACCCAGAGAGAACAGGAAGGCATTGAGTTCTTCGTCATCGGTATCGATCAGCTGAACGATGTATTCCTTGCCTTCTTCCGCCTGGGCCAAATTCATTTTCTCCATTAGACACTCACTCCTGTTTGTTATGATGTAAGTTAGTATTTACTAACATATTGTGCCAGAAAAATGGTTAGCAATTCCTAACCATCATTATTGTACATACAGAAATCTATTTTGTCAAGGTCTTTCCAAAAGAAACCCCGATCTGTCAGCGGCAGATCGGGGAAGGATGGTTATTCGGGGTCGGAGCTCTCCTCGTCGTAGTAGGGGCTGAAAATTTTGCGAAGGATCTTTACATTCAGGAGGGCTGCCAGTGAGAAGAAGAAGGCAAACCAGAAAATGCTGGCCATCAGGAAGTGATAGGGGCTGACAGCAAATACGATCACAGGGATCAGGTTGATCACAACGATCACAAAGGATCTGGGGAGAAAGGCAATGCAGAAGATGGCTGCATTGCGCAGGGTCTTGGGCACGGTGTTCTGGAATTGGCTGAGCAGAGGGAAGGTGTAGGATGCAGCCATTGCGAACAGCAGCAGCAGCGTGACCAGGGGAACGCACACATAGTGCAGCGCATTCTGCATGTTGAAGAAATAGAAGAAATAGAAGACGATATTAAATCCGAGAACAAAGAGGATCAGCCACAGGATGGTCGCCTGCTTGAAGTTGTCCCGAAAGGCACGGAAATATCCGCTCAGAAGAGATCCTTCGTCCTCGGTACCCAGCTTGAAACAGACGCTGTACAGTGCGGTCGTGGCAGCACCGATGGTGAAAAGGGGAATGCAGGTGATGAGGTAGATGATGTTCAGGATCATAATGTCGGCGATCCGGTTCAGCAGCTGCATGAATTTTGAGTCTGGTGAAAATATTCCGTTCATAAGTCGATCTCCTGAATATGTTGATTTCTCTTAATTGTAGCATAAGCTGCCGGAAAAGGAAAGATGCATTTTACGGCAGCACAATGGCACAGATGGGCTCCGGCGGATATGCCTTTACAGGCATTTTTCATAGGCAAGCCGCTGAGTTCCGTCTTCCACAAGGATGATGCCGCACTTTTGGTAGCCGTTCTTTTCCAGAGTATGCTGCATGATGCGGTTGTCCCGATGGGTATCGCAGCGCATGGAGCCGATGCCCTCCTGCAGGCAGAGCGTTTTCAGGTGGGCGATGATCTGTGAGGCGGTGCCGTTGGCTCGCACCATCGGATCCACGGCGATGCGGTGGATGATGCCGTATGTCCGGTTGTGGGTCAGCCACTGGCCGTCATAGATTTTGTCATATGTGGGGTCGTGACCGATGCAGCATGCGGCAACGGCGATGACAGCTCCGTCTTTTTCTGCGGCAATGGCGATCCCTGCGCGGACATCCGCCGCAAAATCGCTGCCATCGGGATATACACCCTGCCATTGGTCGATACCGGATGCCTTCAGCCCGGCTCTGGCAAGGCGGTAGAGTTCTTCAGCTCGGGGGATGTCATCAAGGGTACCGGGACGGATCAGCAGGTCGTTTGTCATGGCGGACACTCTCATTTCTAAAATTCGTTTCTTTCGGTGATGGATCTGCGTGGGCAAAAGTTTGCTCCTGTATAGGGGCAGCTTTTCTATCATCGAATTTATGCGCCAAAGCCCTTGACATCCTTCAGCATTTTTCGGATGGGCAGCTGATAGGGACAGCGTGTTTCGCATACGCCGCATTCAATGCAGGCAGATGCCGTGTGCTCCTGAGCGAAATACCGGCTCTTTGCCCAGTCCCCCAGATCATAGCGTGTCAGGTAGCCGTTCAGAATGAACATGGAGGGAATGTTGATGCCGGCGGTGCAGGGGGCGCAGTAGTTGCAGCGGCGGCAGAAGGTGGTACCCAGTTCCTTGCGGATGCGTTGGATCTCGGCAAGCTCCTGAGGTGTCAGGGGACGATCGTCGCAGACCGCGGACAGGTTCTGACGGATCTCCTCCTGGGTTGCCATGCCGGGGATGATGACGGTCACATCGGGGTTATTTGCAATGAAACGCAGGGCAAGGGGGACATCCTCCAATGCACCGCCTGCCAGAGGTTTCATACAGATGACGCCCACATTCTGCCGGGTGCAGCGGCGCATCAGCTCTTCGCCCTGCGTTTCCACCAGATTGTAGGGGAACATGACCGTTTCCACCCACGGCTGCTCCAGAGCAAGGGCAAATACCTCGGCAGAGTGGGCAGTGACGCCGATGTGACGGATCTTACCGGCTTGTTTTGCCTCCATCAGTGCCTCAAGCGCTCCGCCGGGAGCCATGACCTGCTCGAATTGCTGCATGCTTGGATTGTGGATCTGGTACAGGTCGATGTATTCGGTGCGAAGATTTCCCAAGCTGATGTCGATATCCCGTGCCATAGAGGCTTTGTCCCGGGACATGCTCTTGGTCGCAAGGACGAATTGCTCCCGGATGCCCTCCAGTGCGCTGCCCAGATAGGCTTCGCTCACGGTGTAGCCCCGGGCGGTATCGATGAAATTGATGCCGTTGTCCAGCAGCTGCTGCATCAGGGGCTTGGTATCAGCCTCCTCGATCCGCTGAATGGGGATGCCTCCAAAGCCCAGACGGGAGATCCTGAGTCCGGTTTTTCCTAAAATGCGATATTCCATATCATCTACACCTCAAAGTAATTTTCCTTCTATTATAGCGTTTTTTGGGGAAATTACAACATCGATCTGGAAAAGACGGAAAAAATCATGAAAAAGGCAAGAGCCTCCCAGAACGGGAGGCTCCTGCCTTTGCTTTCGCAAAAGAGTGAATAAAGGTAAAGAAGAGAGTTATGGTGGAGGAGATCCGTGTTGTATCAGGCACGGATTCCTATCTTCATTCCGTTCCGGCTCTGACAGGAACGGAAGGGAGATCGTAGATAGTGGGTCAGACCTTGTTGGTGGTGCCGTAATAAGCGTTCAGGTACATCTGCTTGATCTCGCTCATCAGGGGGTATCTGGGGTTGGCACCGGTGCACTGGTCGTCGAATGCCTGCTCGACCATGTCATCCAGACGGTTCAGGAAATCCTGCTCGTCGATCCCGTATTCCTTGATGGTCTTCTTGATGCCCACCTTGGCCTTCAGCTCATCCAGAGCGGCGATCAGATTGTCGAGTTTCTGCTTGTCGTTTTTGCCGCCCAGACCCAGATAGTCGGCAACCTCTGCATAGCGGGCCAGAGTATGGGGATGGTCATACTGGGAGAAGGTGCCCATCTTGGGGGGAACTTCCTCGGCGTTGAACCGGAGCACCTCGTCGATCAGCAGCGCGTTTGCAATGCCGTGGGGCAGGTGGTGGAAGGCGCCCAGCTTGTGTGCCATGGAGTGGCAGACACCCAGGAAGGCATTGGCAAATGCCATACCGGCCATGCAGGCTCCGGTAGCCATGTTTTCACGGGCTCTGGGATCGGTGGGGCCGTTTTCGTATGCGGCAGGCAGATTGTTGAAGATCAGCTTTAGGCTCTGCAGTGCCAGACCGTCGGTGTAGCCGGTGGCCAGCATGGATGCATAGGCCTCCAGTGCGTGGGTGACGGCATCGATGCCGGATGCGGCGGTCAGACCCTTGGGGGCATTCATCATCATATCGGCATCCACGATCGCCATCTTGGGCAGCAGCTCATAGTCTGCCAGAGGATACTTGACACCGGACTGCTCGTCGGTGATGACGGCAAAGGGAGTAACCTCGGAGCCGGTGCCGGCAGTGGTGGGAACGGCAACGAAATATGCCTTTTCGCCCATCTTGGGGAAGGTGTAGACTCTCTTGCGGATGTCTACAAAGCGCATGGCCATATCCATGAAATCGGCCTCGGGATGCTCGTACATGACCCACATGATCTTGGCAGCGTCCATTGCAGAGCCGCCGCCGATGGCAATGATCAGGTCGGGCTGGAAACCGTTCATCTGAGCGGCACCTGCCTTGGCACAGGCCAGTGTGGGATCAGGCTCAACGGCATGGAAGGTGTGGTGCAGGATACCCATGGCATCCAGCTTGTCGGTGACAGGCTTGGTGTAGCCGTTCTGATACAGGAAAGAGTCGGTGACGATGAATGCCTTTTTGTAGGTCTTCAGCTCGTCGAGTGCAACAGGCAGGCAGCCCTTCTTGAAATAGACCTTTTCGGGTGCGCGGAACCAGAGCATGTTTTCTCTCCTCTCAGCCACGGTTTTGATGTTCAGCAGGTGCTTGACACCTACATTTTCGGAAACGGAGTTGCCGCCCCAGCTGCCGCAGCCCAAGGTCAGGGAAGGAGCCAGACGGAAGTTGTACAGGTCGCCGATACCGCCCTGAGCAGAGGGGGTATTCACCACAATGCGGCAGGTCTTCATGCGAGCGGTGAAGGCATCCAGCTTATCCCGGGCACCCACGGCATCCAGATAGATGGAGGCGGTGTGACCGTAGCCGCCGTCCTTGACCAGAGTATCTGCCTTATTCAGGGCATCCTCAAAATCGCTTGCACGGTACATAGCCAGAACCGGAGAGAGCTTCTCGTGGGCGAAAGGCTCGCTGAGGTCGGTGCTGGTGACCTCACCGATCAGGATCTTGGCAGTTTCGGGAACATCGACCCCTGCCATTGCGGCGATGGTGTGGGCACTCTGCCCCACGACCTTTGCGTTGACGGCGCCGTTGATGATCACGGTTGCGCCCACCTTTTGGGTTTCCTCGGCATTGAGAATATAGCAGCCGCGCTTTTTGAACTCGGCCTTTACTTCGTCATAGATGCTGTCGAGAATGATGACGCTCTGCTCGGAGGCGCAGATCATGCCGTTGTCAAAGGTCTTGGAGTGGATCACGGAGGAAACTGCCAGCAGGATATCGGCACTGTCATCGATCACGGCAGGCACATTGCCGGGGCCGACGCCCAGAGCGGGCTTGCCGGAGGAATAGGCTGCCTGAACCATGCCGGGGCCGCCGGTAGCAAGGATCAGGTCTGCCTCCTTCATGACCTGATTGGTCAGATCCAGAGAGGGCTGGTCGATCCATGCGATGATCCCTTCGGGAGCACCGGCTGCAACTGCTGCCTCGAGGACGGTCTTGGCGGCCTCGATGGTGCAGCCCTTTGCTCTGGGATGGGGGCTGAAAATAACGGCATTGCGGGTCTTCAGGCAGATCAGTGCCTTGAAGATCGCAGTGGAGGTGGGATTGGTGGTGGGGATGACAGCGGCGACGACACCGATGGGCTCTGCGATCTTCTGCATGCCGTAAGCGGGATCGGACTCGATGACACCGCAGGTCTTTGTATTCTTATACGCATTGTAGATGTATTCTGCTGCGTAATGGTTCTTGATTACCTTGTCTTCCACAACGCCCATGCCGGTTTCGGCAACGGCCTGCTTGGCAAGGGGAATTCTTGCTTTGTTGGCAGCGGTAGCAGCGGCAAGGAAGATCTTGTCCACCTGCTCCTGAGTGTAGGTTGCGAACTGAGCCTGTGCTGCACGGCAGCGGGCCATAACTTGGGTGAGCTCCTCGGGGGTGGTAACAGTTGGGTAATTTGTCATATTCATGTTCCCTTTCTGATAATCGATAATTAAATATCGGTTAGTTAGTATCGATATAATACCATCGATAAAATAAAATGTCAATACAAAAATGAAATTCCCAAAGGATTTTTTTTCATCCGGTGGATGGAGGCATCCCATGCGCCAGCTGAGAGGGGCAGAGGATGTTTTTCCGGCAGGGATAATTTATTTTATTTCCCTCTTTTATAACGGAGGAAGTGGTGATATAATCTAGGAAATCTCATCGTTGTATGCAGAAATATAGAACAAGGAGATGTCGTGTGATGACGATCGTGGAAAAATTGAGCGCATTGCGTGAAACGATGCGTAAAGAAGGGGTCGATGGCGTATTTGTGCCCTCAAGCGACCCCCATATGTCGGAGTATCTGCCGGATCATTGGAGGAGCCGTGCATGGCTTTCCGGATTTACCGGTTCTGCGGGAACTCTGTGCGTCACAACGCAGAAGGCGGCGCTGTGGACGGATGGCCGCTACTTCATTCAGGCGGAACGGGAGCTGGCAGGCAGCGGGATCGTGCTGATGAAGATGGGGCAGCCCAAGACACCTTCGGTAGAGCAGTGGCTGTCGGATGTGCTGCCCGAAAACGGCACTTTGGCTCTGGACGGCAGCTGCACCAATGCGGCGAAGGTCGAGATGCTGCAAAAGGCCTGTGCAGAAAAGAAGATTGCGGTTCGGGATCAGGACTTTATCGAGAGTCTTTGGACGGAGGATCGTCCTGCCGTGCCTGCAACCAAAGCATGGCTGGTGGATCGGGAGCATGCAGGCGCATCTGCCGCCGAAAAGCTGAAGACCTTGCGGGAGAAACTGGCGGCGAAGAAGGCAAATGCCATGCTTGTGTGCCGGCTGGACAGTGTGGCATGGCTGCTGAACCTTCGTGCAGACGATATCCGCTACACACCCTTTGCGCTGTCGTATTGTCTGGTCAAGCCGGAGGGAGTCGTCCTGTTTATCGACGAAAGCCGTGTGCCCGAGGATGTTGTGCGTGAATTGCAGACGCAGGGCGTCACACTGCATCCTTACGATCAGGTAGGCGCATATCTTGCAGCCATCGGGGATGCGCTGACATTGCTGTATGAGCCTGCAAGTACCAACTGGTCGCTGCTGCGGGCATTGCAGGGAAATCAGGCGGTGAAATTGGTGTCGGAAAAAGATCCGATCCAGCTGCTGAAGGCGGTCAAGAACGAGGCCGAGATGGCTTGCCAGCGCAAGGCGCATCGCAAAGACGGTGCGGCAATGGTGCGCTTTGAGATGGAGCTGCGCCGGCGCATGGAGTCCGGGGAAGTCTGGACGGAATTGGAGGCGAGTGACTATCTTCTGGGACTGCGTATGGCGCAGGAAGGCTGTCTGGGGGCAAGCTTTGAAACCATCGCTGCCTACGGAGCCAACGCTGCCATGATGCACTATGCGCCCAAACAGGGCAGCTGTGCCGTGATCGAGCCCAGAGGACTGCTGCTTGTGGACAGCGGCGGACAGTACCGCCATGGCACCACGGATATCACCAGAACCTTTGCCGTGGGCCCGCTGACAGCGGATGAGCGGGATGCCTATACCTTGGTTCTGAAGAGCCATATTGCGGCAGCCCGTGCGGTGTTCAAATCCGGCAGCTCCGGAAAGAACATTGACATTCTGGCGCGCGAACCCATGTGGCGCAGTGGTCTGGATTATCGCTGCGGCACCGGTCACGGCGTCGGGTTTGTGGGACTGATCCACGAAGGCCCTCAGGGACTGTCCTCTGCCAACGATACCCCCTTTGTGCCGGGGATGACCGTCACGGATGAGCCCGGTCTTTATGAAGAGGGAAAACTGGGGATCCGCATCGAAAATGAGATGCTTTGTGTCCCGGTCTGCGAAACGGAATACGGCGCATTTTATGGTTTCGAGGCATTCACATACTGCCCCATCGACAAGCGTCCTCTGATCGTCGGGGAGCTGACGGATGAGGAATTGCAGTGGCTGAATGAATACCACGCGATGGTCTATCGGGAGCTGAGCGGTCTGCTGACCGAGGAAGAGGCTCTGTGGCTGAAGGATGCCTGTGCACCGGTGGTTCGCTAATCATCGCAGCCGGCTCTGCGGGATTTAGGATGATAAATGCATAACAAAATGCCCCTGTGCTTTGTCTGCAAAGCACAGGGGCATGATCTATATTGCGGTTACAGGATGGATATGGCGATCACGGCACAGATGCAGCCGACACCGGCACCGCCCAGAACATCACTGGGGTAGTGGACACCCACATAGAGTCTGGAATAGCCCATACAGAAGGCCTGAACGATGGCAGCAATGCGTCCCCACCAGTTTGGCAGCGTGGCAGCCCAAGCGATCCCGGCAGAAAATGCAGCGCAGGTATGTCCGGAGGGGAAGGAGTTGGGGTCGTAGGAGATCAGCAGGGGCTTGATCTGGGGCATGGTCACATAGGGGCGCTTTCTTGCAAAGAAGGGTTTCAGCCCCAGGTTGGTGATCAGCACGCTGAATGCGAGGGCAAGCCCTGCGCAGACGCCGGCCTGATAGGTCTTTTTTGAAAAAAGCATCGCCAGAGAAATGGCGATCCAGATGAAACCGCCGTTGCCAAGAGAGGTGAATACCTTCATGACCACATCCAGTGCCTTCCATCGGCGGTGGGATTGGATCTGCAATATTAGATTGTCATCAAAACGCTGAATTGCATTCAATGGGGGAACCTCCGTTTGATTCGTGTATCTTTCTGACCATATTGTACCAAAAATTCAAGGAAATGATTATAAATAATCTTTAAATATTTACAGCTCGATAAAATCCACGGGCTCCTGCACCTCGACCAGAGGGATCTGCATGTCGAAATTCAGATCAAACAGCTCCTTGACGATCAGAGGTTTCTGGGGCAGTCCTGCCAGACAGTTTGCCCAGCTTTTGTCTTCAAAGACTCTGCATGAGTAGCTGCCGCCGGGGATGGTGTGCAGATTGGCAGCAGGCACATCCGGGTACGGGATCTCTACAAAAACCTCTGCTGTGACGGATGCACCCCGACGGGAGAGGAGCACCCCCTGATTGAAACAGTCCGGGATCTCAAGACTCTGGCACTGGCGGAAGAGGGTGGTGTAATTTGCGCTGATTTCGCTGTATTCAGCCACATTGGCACGGAGCGGAGCGGTGAGGAAATACCGCTGAGGAATGTGCTGAACGAAGGCATCCTTCTTCTCGCGGACTTTGTTGGTGCGCATGATATGCCTGCTCATGGTGTCGAGAAAAGCGATGGAAGAGCGTAGTTTCTTCTCTTTCTCGGATACGATGGTTTCGGCATCCTGCAGCAGCTTACCAACATCCACGGAGCCATCCGGCTCAATGTAGCTGCGGAAGTTTTTAAGGGGAATGTCCAGATCCAGACATACCTTGATCAGGTCTACGATCACCAGCTGATCTGACGAATAGTAGCGGTATCCGGATTCCGGATCCACAAAAGCCGGTGGAAGGATCCCCAGCTGCCCGTAGTAGCGCAGGGATTTGACGCTGACAGCCTTGAATTTGCTGACTTCACCGATGGAAAAATACTTCTTCAACCCATGCGCCTCCTGTGTGCAAGCAATCGTGGTGTCTGGATATGATACCAGAAAAATCACCCTATTTCAACAGGAACCGCTCTGAAATTTGCAGGTTTCTCTGCTGTAAAGCGGAGAGCGGCAAACAGGCACCGATCCGAATGCGTTACATTCCGGGTCGGTGCCTGTGATTATAGGGATGAAAGAAATTCTCCGGCAGAGCGAACGGGGATATGCGCCTGCTCGGCAAGGCGCAGGAGATCTGCGTTACATTGGTTGCCGCTGCCGATTGGGGTTCCGGCATCGATCACCAGCTCGCATCGGCGCAGCAGCCGGGAGGCTGTGTCGAATGTCTGCCGGGTGACCGGCTCGAATGCAGCGGCGGATGCCACATGGCTGCTGAGCATCTGGGCGACCTGAAAATCCACATCATTT
>JARHYV010000079.1 GCA_029258495.1 Faecousia sp.
GCTGTATTAACGACACAGGGACCTTTGCTGCTGCTCGCAGGTGCCGGCAGCGGCAAAACAACCGTTTTGATCAACCGAATTGCGAACCTGATCCGATTTGGCAGTGCGAGTGAAAGCTGCAATGTGCCGGAATGGATCACGGAGGAAGATGTCACATTTCTGGAAAACCTTCCTCAACAGCCGGAGCCTCAGCTTTTGGAGCGTGCAGATGCGTTGTGCCGAGAGGATCCTGCTGCGCCTTGGAGCATCATTGCCATCACCTTCACGAACAAGGCGGCAAATGAGCTGAAGGATCGGCTCGCCAGAGTTCTGGGGGATCAGGCACTGGATATCTGGGCAATGACCTTCCACAGTGCATGCTGCCGGATCCTTCGCAGGGATATCGAGCGACTGGGGTATGCCAGAAGTTTCACGATCTACGACTCTTCCGACTCTGAGCGTGTCATGAAGGAGATCATCAAGGATATGGGGCTGGATGACAAGACCTTCCCGGCAAAGCTTGTGCTCAGCATGATCGGCAGAGAGAAGGATCAGATGGTCACGCCGGATGAATGTGCAGAGCGCGCAAGGGAAAACAACGACATCCGCCTGAGCCATGTGGCTAAGGCATATAAGCGTTACCAGTCCCGCTTGAAAGAGAATAATGCGGTGGATTTCGACGATATCATCAACCTCACCGTGCGACTCCTTCAGGAGAATGAAGACCTGAGGCTTTATTATCAGCGGAAGTTCCGCTATGTTCTGGTGGATGAGTATCAGGATACGAACAATATGCAGTACCTTTTGACCAGTCTTTTGGCAGGCGGACACGAGAATATCTGCGTCGTTGGCGACGATGACCAGTCCATTTATCGCTTCCGTGGTGCAACCATCGAAAATATCCTGAATTTTGAGAAACAGTATAAAAATGCAAGAACCATCAGACTGGAGCAGAATTACCGCTCTACCCAGTCTATCCTGAATGCCGCCAATGCGGTGATCGCAAACAATCTGGGCAGAAAGGGAAAACGCCTGTGGACTTCCAACGGGGCAGGCGACCCTGTGATCTCTTACGAGGCATACAATGAAGGGGAAGAGGCAAACTATGTTGCCGGAAGGATCATTGCAATGTCCCGGGGATCGAATTTCAAGGACTATGCAGTTCTCTACCGCACGAATGCCCAGTCCAATGCCATCGAGTATTCCTTTAAGCGAAACGGGATCCCGTACCGCATCATCGGCGGCACGCGGTTTTTTGATCGTGCGGAAATCAAGGATATGCTGGCATATCTTTGCGTGATCAATAACCGCGCAGATGATCTTCGCCTTACAAGGATCATCAACAATCCGCCCAGAGGTCTGGGCGCAAAGACCATAGAAACAGCTCAGCGTCTGGCTGCAGCTGAAGGGAGAGGGCTATACCATGTGGTGAGCCATCCAAATGATTATGCACCATTAGAAAAAAGTGAAACAAAATTGAAAGCCTTTTCTGATATTATCGAGTCCTTGGCAGAGCTGCTGGACTCCGGGATCAGCCTGAGCGATTTCTATGAAGAGGTCATGATCCGTACGGGATATGCCGAAATGCT
>JARHYV010000350.1 GCA_029258495.1 Faecousia sp.
GTATCTCAGTCCCAATGTGGCCGTTCAACCTCTCAGTCCGGCTACTGATCGTCGCCTTGGTGAGCCGTTACCTCACCAACTAGCTAATCAGACGCGAGGTCATCTTTCAGCAATAAATCTTTGGTCACTCAGGGATGCCCCTAAATGACATTATGCGGTATTAGCAGTCGTTTCCAACTGTTGTCCCCCACTGAAAGGCAGATTCCTCACGCGTTACTCACCCGTTCGCCACTAAGTTAAGAAAGCAAGCTCTCTCAACTCCGTTCGACTTGCATGTGTTAGGCACGCCGCCAGCGTTCGTCCTGAGCCAGGATCAAACTCTCAAAAAATTGTATCTTAAAGCCGAGGCTCTAAAATCTTAATCTTCTGAATAATTCGTCTAGCAAATTTACTCAAGAATTTTCGTTGGCTGTTTTTTCGCTTACGCTTAAACAATCCATAATTAATTGTCCAAGGTGATAAAAGTCATCTTTACGCTATTCAATTTACAAGGTACAGCTTTTAACTTTTTGTTCTGTCGTGCAGAACTTCTTTACTATATCACATCGTCTTCCGTTTGTCAAGCACTTTTTTCAAATTTCTTTGAAAACTTTTCGTTTCTTGTCAAACTTCATCAGAAGTTGTGGTATTTTGTTTGGCGTTCTCTCGAGCGCTCAGATATATTATCACGCCCATCAAAGATTGTCAAGCACTTTTTTTACTTTCTTCGATTTTATTTTTCAGCCTCATTCCAATGGTGCACATATGGATAATCGGGCAGGTGTCTAAACTGCAATCACCCGCCCGATCTATATTAAAAATCCTTTGTCTTCTCAGCCGTGAGCAGGATCGTTGCGCCGCCGGCGATCGCCAGCACCAGTGCAGCAAGAACCATCGCCTGCGCCCCAAGATACTGACAAATCACACCTCCTGTTGACAATGCAAGCAGATTGCCCACGGTACATGTTGCACCAAGATATGTCTGAGCCCGGATGGATTCCCCTCTTCCAACGACCATTTCCGCATAATTGACCGAACTGATCGTATACAGTCCATATCCAACCATCTGGCTCGCCTGAGCAATATATACACCATAGGGTGTGGACGACAGAAGAATTCCGACAGTCTTAACTCCGACGCATATGCTTGCAAGCCGAACCCACTTATCGCAGCGCATTCTCCGCATTAGCAGTGGAAAGAAGAACATCACCGGAAGTTCTACCAACGCACAGATCGAGGATGCGATTCCCTGCTCCGCCGGCCCGCCATTTTTTGTAAGCATGATTTGGTACATGAAGTTCCCGATTAGATTATGACTGTACTGCAATGCAACAGAGCACAATAGAAACAGTGTAAATTTGGGATATCGTGTCAGGAAATTGGTATTCTTCTCTCCATTTCTCTGCACTGGCTCAACATCAGTCAGATTTCGCTCACCGGCAAAATGATACCAGATTGCAGCAATCGCCAATCCCGATGCGCACATCATTGCAACTGTCGGAACCATACGAAATCCATATCCACGAACCAACATTCCTGTAATATATGCAAGTATGCTGTATCCTAACGATCCCATTCCACGCGCAATGCTGTAATTCGCAGGCGATCCGCGCTTGATAGAATCCATACCGATCGCATTCGTCCAAGACGGAAGTGTTTGGATCAGCATGCATGCGATACCGAAGCATCCGATCGCTAGCCAATCCGGAACATTCGTCAGCCGTACCACCATATTGCTAAATACCATGACTGCACCGAGCAAGACCAGCAAACCCCAAACCTTGATTCGAGGGCATCTGGAAGTAAGCTCTGCCAGTGCCAGCTGCAGTACCAGAGAGATCGCTGCACATATTCCCAGCAATAGACTGATCCGGCTATCTGAGAACCCATATGCGTAAAGCACATTGCTTGCAAAGGTCAGAACGATTGCATACATTCCCCAGCAGCCGATCTGGAGCATTGCATATGCCGCAGTCGCATTCCATCTATTTAAGCTTTTTTGTTTCAATAGTTTCATTCCTTTGTCTGACATTCCCGTATATTATATTGTGTACCCCTTGCAAAAGCAAGAGCGGCTTTGGCCGGAGCCGGTAATATTCATGCACAGCAAAACTGCCGCTGCAGGACTTTACTCGCAGCGGCAGTCATATAATCATTTGATTGGCTGCATCAGCTCCAAAATCACCCCATCAGGATCTCTGAAATAGATCGCCTTGCTTTTTCCGAATCCTGATGCAGTAAAATCAAAGAACTGTGGTTCAGACAGACACTCCACACCGCACTTCACCAGATGCTCATATACCGTATCAATATCATCTACTTTGAAACAGATCTCAGAAATGGATGTCCTGAACAAGTCACTGGGTATCCTCTGCGTATCAGATCCCACAAACTGGATCAACTCCACAGGCGGTGCCATCACATGGTCGCTGCCATTGAGATACGCGACTCTGGCTGTGCAGTTCTTCCGACCGAACAGTAGATCCGTTTCCTTGCCCTCCATCCGTATCTCGCCTTCAAAATTCAGGCCCAAACCATCTCTGGAACACGCGATCGACTTGTCCATATCCGAAACAGTCACGCCTATATGCATTACTTCA
>JARHYV010000333.1 GCA_029258495.1 Faecousia sp.
GCAAGCGCAACGGAGATCACGATATTCAGCACACTTTCGATCAATGGAACGATCTTGTCGCGCATAAACAGACCGCATGCCGTCACAAAATTATTGGCGGTAATTCTGGACACCTGCAAATAATGCTGAAAACAGATCCATGTCACCGCGATCTGGGGCAGCAGGAAACTCCGATCCAGCCACAGCTCGATGAACGGGTTCAGCAGCAGATACAGACACACACTGGTAAAGCAGGAAAACCACATATTCAGGAACAGGAACTTCTTGAATACCCCGTAGCTTTCCTCCTTTGTCTTGCTGATCACATAGTTGGTGATGGTGGGCACCATGCTGGCAAGCACCCGGTTGACCAGTCCCGTGATTGCAAGGACAATGGTGGCATAGTTGGTGTAAATACCCACCGCCACAAGGCTGACGAATTTGGACAGGACGATGTTATCCGTGCTGACCACCACCACCGTTCCGATCTTGTGGCACAGCAGACCTGCCGTATTCTTATAGATCACATGCTTGTCCTCCTTGGGGAGCACAGCCTTCTGCCGGAAGATACCGCTGTATTTCCGGGTGATCCAGATGCTGAATGCCCAGTTGAACAGGATGCTCACCACGATATCCGTCAGCAGCACCAGTTCAAATTTCCTGCACAGGAACAGCACCACGATCCGCACGGCAAAGCTGAGCAGCAGCAGCGCACTTGCAGACAGCGACACGATATAGTTTCGCTGATCCGCCGTCAGGATGGACTGCTTGTACACGAACAGGTAACTGGAAACGCTGCGAAGTACAAACAGGAAATACACGACCGTCAGATTGACATCACTCGGAACCTCCGACATGTTGATGACCATGCCGATGAAGGGATAAAAGCATATGCCCAAAAGCATCACGAATACCGCAAGGAAATGGTACACCTTGCTGTAAAAATGGATCAGGGCGCTGATCTTCTGGGTGTCCTGAGCGGCAAAGGGCTTGTACATGCTGTACAGGATGGCACTGCCGATGCCCAGTTCCGCCAAGGAAAACAGCTGCAAAATATTGGAAAACAGCCCTTCAAATCCAAGATACTCCTTGGAAAGGAAGTACAAAAATACCGTCCGATAGGCAAAGGTGCCGAAGATCTGCACCATCTGCTGGATCAGACCGGCACTGGAGGACAGGATCGCGTTGATTTTTCTCGAATGATTATTATAATCCATATGAACTACCTGAATTTTCATACAGATGCGCCTTTCGCTGTCCCCGTAGGCACAGCCCGAAAACCGTCATCTGAAAGATTTTTACTGTTTATCGGCGGAAAAAGCCATTTTATAGGGGGAATTATACCACATTTCTTCGCTCAATGCAACCCTCAGGGGCGGATGCACCGTGGGGTTCTCCGGCTGCCTGCATCGGGCAGAGGCGTCCTCCCTGCGCAGCATCAGATCTGATCCTGCACGGCTGCCGGATGATAGCCGGGAACCATCCGGGCTACCAGCTCCCGAATATCCGACGCGCCTTCCGCGCAGGCCCGTTCCAGACGGTTCAGCTGCTGCGCAAAGGCATCGTCATCCATGGCAATGGGAGCGCAAACGCGGATCCGCCTGTTCGCCGTTTCCCCGACCTGCTCCTCCGGCAGCAAAAGCTCCTCCCGGAGCTTTTCCCCCGGGCGAAGTCCCGTATAGGCGATGGCTATGTCCCGATCCGGTTCCAATCCGGACATGCGGATCAATTTCCGCGCCATAGTGTCGATCTTCACCGGCTGCCCCATGTCCAGAACGAAGATCTCTCCGCCCTTGGCATAGGCTCCTGCCCGGAGCACCAGACTCACCGCCTCCGGAATGGTCATGAAATACCGGATGATCTCCGGATGGGTCACCGTGACCGGCCCGCCCAGTGCGATCTGTCTGCAAAAGAGGGGTACTACCGAGCCGTTGCTGCCCAGAACATTGCCGAACCGAACAGCCACGAACTCCGTGTCGGTTTGACGATCCATCATCTGGATGACCATCTCGCACAGCCGCTTGCTTGCGCCCATGATGCTTGTGGGATTGACCGCCTTGTCCGAGGAGATCAGAACGAACCGCTGCACCTGATATTTTGCCGCTGCGCATGCCATGCGATAGGTGCCGAACACATTGTTCTTGATTGCCTCGCAGGGACTGTCCTCCATCAGTGGGACATGCTTGTGCGCCGCCGCATGGAAGACCACCTGCGGTCTGTATCTGCCCAGAACCTGATCAAGCCTTGCCGCATCCTGAACCGATCCGATCACCGTGACCAGATCCAGTTCCGGATGGGTGCGTTTCAGCTCCATCTGGAGCTCATAGGCATGATTTTCGTAAATATCAAAAATGATCAACTGCCTTGGGGCTGAGGCTGCCGCCTGCCGGCACAGCTCGCTGCCGATGCTGCCGCCGCCTCCTGTGACCATGACCACCTTGCCCGAAATATAGCGCCGTGCATCCTCGGGATTTTCTTCAATGGGCTGCCTGCCCAGCAGAGCCTGAATATCCATACGAAACGCATCCTTAAAATTCGTAATAAAACGGGAAAACACCGTTTTCTGGTGAAATACTATCATATTTTCCGATGAAATACAAGCGCATCCCCTGCGCAGGCACGCCGGAGAGTCGGCTGTTATCGATACCTGAAAATGCAAAGAAACCCAGAATCTGACGATTCTGGGTTTCTGGTGACCCGCCGGAGGCTCGAACTCCGGACCCATTGCTTAAAAGGCAATTGCTCTGCCAACTGAGCTAGCGGATCGTGGCTGGGATGGCAGGA
>JARHYV010000251.1 GCA_029258495.1 Faecousia sp.
ATGCCATCGCCAGTTTTGTCCACTCCTCATCCGCCAGCTTACCTGTGAGCATCTTCTGGCTGTCCACAAAGCTCTCGCCGGAGAGCAGACGCATGGCAAGCTGCTCGCGGGACATTTCCAACGAGAACATGGCGACCGTGGATTTGTATTTCTTTGCCACGTTCAGCCCGATATTCAGTGCAAAGGAGGTCTTACCCATAGCAGGACGGGCGGCGATCAGCAGCAGATCCGATTTGTTCAGGCCGTTGATCTTGGTATCCAGATCCCGCAGCCCGGTAGACAGGCCCGGAATGGCGGAGTCAGACAGGCTCAGTTCGGTCAGATGGTCAAAGACCTTGTGCAGGACTGTGCCGATATGCTCCAGAGAGTCGGTTCGCTCGCCCTTGCGCAGGGCATAGATCTTTTTCTCGGCAGCCTCCAGGATCTCACTGGGAGTTCCCGTCTGCTCATAGACGATCTCCTGAATATCCGCTGCCGCCTGAGCCAGTCCACGCAGCATCGCCTTTTCCCGGACGATCTTGGCATAGCGCTCTGCACGGGTAGCGGTCGGTGTGATCTCCATGAGCTGGAGGATATAATCTCTGGAATTGTCGTGGTAATTGCCCAGTTCCCGCATTTTGTCCAGAACCGTGACCGGGTCGATGGTCTGCGAGAAGTTGAACATGGTGTAGATCGTTTCATAGATCTCCCGGTTTTGCTCCTGAAAGAAGTCCTCCGGCCGCACGATGCCGATCACATCCGTAATGCAGGTGCTGTCGATCAGGATCGCGCCCAAAACCGCCTGCTCCGCCTCCAAAGATTCCGGCGGTTTCCGGCTGATCAGTTCTTCATCCATGTACTTCCCTCCTTGATATCGGTGATTTCTTTACAGTATGCCGTCCCGATCAGATCTCCTCGATCTTGACGGTGAGCTGTCCCACGATCTCGTAGCCCAGCTTGCACTTGACGGTATAGGTGCCCACATTCTTGATGGGCTCGTCGATAACGATCTTACGCTTGTCGATGGCGATGCCGGTGTTCTTCTTCAGAGCCTCCGCGATCTCCTGATTGGTCACGGCTCCGAACAGACGGCCGGTGCCGCCGCCCTTTGCGGTAACGGTCAGGGTCATCTCCCGAAGTTTCTTAGAGATCTCCAGTGCCTCGGCACGCTCCTTTGCCTGACGCTCCTGTGTTGCCTTGTCGTTCATGCGCATGGTGTTGACTGCATCCGCAGTTGCCTCGATGGCAATTTTACGGGGGAGCATATAGTTTCTTGCGTAGCCGTCAGAAACCTCCAGCATCTGCCCCTTCTTACCCTTTCCCTTAACATCTGTCAGCAAAATAACTTTCATATCAATCAAACTCCTTTTCGGTTATGTTCCATAATAATCATTGATCGATGCCACCAATCTGTCCAGCACCTCGCTCACGGTTGCATGGTTCACCTGTGCTCCGGCAGTGGCCGCATTACCGCCGCCGCCCAGCGGCTCCAGGATCACCTGCACATTCGCCTCGCCGATGGAGCGGGCGGAAATGATGACCATATCGTCCTGAGGGTACAGCACGAAGGATGACTGGATGCCGGTGATATTCAGCAGCTCGTCGGCAGCCTGCGCCGCCAGCGATCTGGTGGTCGTCGTATCCATCGCCACGATGGCGATCTCCTGACGGTAGAGCTTTGCAGACTTGATGATCTGGTAGCGCTCCATGGTGTTCTGGAAGTCGCACTGCATCAGCTTTTTGACCTCCACGGTTTCTGCGCCCAGTCTTCTCAGGAAAGCCGCCGCCTCAAAGCTGCGTTCTCCCGTGCGGACATTAAAGCTCTTAGTATCCAAGAAAATACCTGCAAGCAGTCCCTTGGCCTCAACGGGCAGCACATCCGGTTTCTCCACCACATATTCCAGAAGTTCCGTGACCAGCTCGGATGCAGAGGACGCATAAGGCTCGTGGAAATTCACCACCACAGGGTTGATATAGTCCGCCGCACGGCGGTGATGGTCAATGACACAGACCTTGGGCACCGCCTCCAGCAATGAGCCGCACTCCACCTGATTGGGTCGGTTGGTATCCACCACGATCAGGACGCTGCCGGAGTCCGCCAGCAGCAGGGCATCCTGACCGGAGATGAGTTTTCCCTCATATTCGGGGGTCTGTTTGACCTCCTCCAGCAGCTTTTCTGCCGAATTGTGCTCGAGATCCACCACAAGGAAGTGTTTCTTCCCCTTTTTGCGGCACATACAGCACACGCCCAGTGCCGAGCCGATGGCATCCATATCCGCGTTCTTGTGTCCCATAATAAAGACCTGAGAGCTCTGTCCGATCAATTCCATCAGGGAATTGGCGGTAACGCGGGAGCGGACTTTGCTCCGGTGATCCACCTCTTTGGCTCTGCCGCCATAGAAGTTGAAATTCAGACGATCCTTAATGACCGCCTGATCTCCGCCGCGGCTCAGACTCATTTCGATGGCAAGCGCCGCAAAATCGTAACATTCCTCAAAGCTGCTGCCATCCACACCCAGACCAAAGCTGATGGAGGCTGCAACACCGGAGGGATTTGCCACCTGATGGATGTCGTCCAAAATCGAGAATTTATTCTCGACAGCTCCCTGAAGATCCCATTTTTCAAAGATGAACAGATAGCGATTGCGCTCCATCCGGCGCAGTATGCCGTTGTAGCCGTCCGCCCAGTTGGTGATACACTCGTTGATCCGGGCATTCAGCGAAGAAATGGCACTTTCCGGCAGGTTCTTGGTCAACTCGTCGTAGTTGTCGATCACGATCAGGGAAACCACCGGACGGGAACGGATGTATTCGTCCCGGATCTGGTACAGATCCGTCAGATCCGTGAAATACAGTGCCGCCAGCAGGGTTCCCTGCGGATCGTCTGCATGAATGGTGGTGCCGTAGATCCGATAGCGGCGATCTGCCAGCGTCACATCATAGGGATATTCACTCTGTCCGTTTGCCAGCCAGTCGATGGTGAAGTTCGGCAGCAGATCCGTGATCTTCTGCTCATACATCTTGTCCTTAAAGCCGGACATCTGGGTGAACTGCTCATTGGCCCAGATCATTGCGCCGTCGCCCAGGCGGGTCAGTGCCATGGGAAACGGTGTCTTTCCGCCGTCGGTAGTTCCAAGGGTGTTTGTCGCCGACTGGATAAAGCTCTCCAGTTCCCGGCGGCGATGGACTTTGTTGAATTGGTAGAATATGAACAGCAAGGCGGTAATCGCTGTTTCAGCAATCGCAAAAATGGGATGATCCATCAGAATTGCCGACAATGCAAATGCAAGCATGACCACAAAATACATACCCATTCCGGGCTGGATCAATCTTCCGAGTTTTCGGTTCATCCTGTTCGCCTCCATTTTTAGGGCATTGAACCCCATTGTTCTCAATTATAGGGGATATTATATCAAACTCCGGCCCAAGGTGCAATAGATTTTCACTGTTTTTCCCGAATCTCCGGCGGCAATGCTTTGTTCACAAATTATATGTGTACTTTTTCCGAAAAATGTGGTATACTCCCTAGTAGCGTGCGCCGGATGGGCAGATCCGCGCAGAAAAACCGTCGGTTTTACAGCCGATGACATAAAAACGCGAAAGATATCGCAGGCAGATTTCCTCACCAAAGAACGATACAGGGTTCGGCGGTGGAAACGGCTGTGCCTGTTTCCTGCTGCAAAGATTGCAGCATTCACGATTTGAAAGGAGAAATGATTTTAATTGGCAGAAAAATTGAAGATTATCCCTCTGGGCGGTTTGGATGAGATCGGTAAGAACATCACCGTCCTGGAGTATGGCAAAGATATGATCGTAGTGGACTGCGGCATCGCATTCCCGGACGAGGACATGTACGGTGTGGATCTGGTCATTCCTGATTTCAGCTATCTGGTCAAGAATGCAGGCAAGCTCCGGGGCATGTTCATCACCCACGGTCACGAAGACCACATCGGTTCCATCCCCTACTGCATGCAGCAGATCAGCTGTCCCATTCACGGTACGGCCATGACCAATGGTCTGATCAAGCTGAAACTGGAGGAGCACGGTCTGGCTCAGAAAGTCCGTCTGGTGACCCACAAGCCCGGCGATGTGGTCAAGGCAGGCTGTTTCAGTGTCGAATTCATCCATGTGAACCACTCCATTGCCGATGCCGTTGCCTTTGCCATCAAGACCCCTGTGGGCACCGTGATCATGACCGGTGACTTTAAGATCGATCCCACTGCCGCCGACGGCATGATCGATCTGGGCAGACTGGGCGAGCTTGGCAAGAAGGGTGTGCTTGCACTGCTGGCAGACTCCACCAATGTAGAGCGCGCCGGCTATACCC
>JARHYV010000026.1 GCA_029258495.1 Faecousia sp.
AGAACCAGCTTGGACAGGGTCTTGCCCAGCTCGTCCAGTTTCCGCTGCAAGGGGGTCTGCTCGTCGGCGGTTGCAGCCAGTGCGCCGGCGATCTTGCCCATTTCGGTATCCATGCCGGTACGGGTGATCAGGGCTTTGCCGCGGCCGTAGACGATGGTGGAACCCATATAGCACATGTTCTTGCGGTCGCCCAGAGGTACATCCTCCTGTCCGGCGGACAGACCAAGCGCATCCACCACCTTGTTGACGGGAACGGACTCGCCGGTGAGGGCGGCCTCCTCAATCTTCAGGCTGGCAGACTCCAGAATACGGCCGTCAGCAGGGACTGCATCGCCTGCCTCCAGGATCACGATATCGCCGGGAACCAGTTCCTCGGACAGGACGGTGACCTGCTTGCCGTCACGCAGCACCTTACATGTGGCTGCGGTCATGGTTTGCAGGGCTTCGATGGCAGCCTCTGCCTTGGATTCCTGCAGGACACCCAGAATGGCATTCAGCAGAACCACGATGAGGATGATGAATACCTCTGCCAGACCCTCCGGATTTTCGGGGTTCTGGACATTGTGCAGGATGGTGGTGCCGGCAGATACTGCGGCGGCGATCATCAGGATGATCAGCATGGGATCCTTCAGCTGATCCAGAAAACGCTGAAAAACGGACTTCTTTTCAGCATCCTTCAGCTTGTTCGGCCCGAATTTTTCCTGCCGTTTTTTGGCTTCCGAGGTGGAAAGTCCTTCGGCGGTGGTGCCGAGTTCTTTCAAAACTTCTTCGGAAGTCTGTACATACGCTTGCTTCATTTCAATGCTCCTTTTGGTTGTGGTATGAAAAAAAGACCCATGCACACAAAGCAACAAAGAAACTTGTTATTCTGTGTGCATGAGTCTCATTCATTCAGCTTCCCGGGTCGAAAAACGACCGATATGACGGTTGCTTCATTCAGAACGGATCTGAACGGAATTACTCCCTCAATTACAACTAAAAATATATAATGTTCTGATGGGATTGTCAAGCCGTAAATTGATGATTTTCCGACAAAAGCAGGAATACCGCCTGTTGATCTGGCGGTATTCCTGCTTTTTGTGATATAGAAAGGAGAAAAATCAGTTCATCAGAGTATCCAGAGTGAATTCCTGATAATAGGTCTGCTGAAGACCGTCGTCCCAAGAGGCAGTCGGAGAGGACTCGTACAGGATGCCGATGCGTCCCGGCTCCAGCTCGGTCATGCAGCTGTATGCAAAGAGCTGTCCCTCGGGGGTGACATCGTGCTGATATTCCCAGTCGATGGTATATTTCTGAGCGCCGTCCGGGTATGTTCCGTCCTCCTTGAGCAGTCCCATGAAGATCCTGCCGTGGGTGCGGTCTTTCAGGTTGGCAGACGACAGCAGCACAGCGGGGTACTCCTTGCCGTCCTTTTTGGAGATGACCTTCCGGCTCAGGGAAATGGCGGATACCTGACAGTTGATGCCTGCACTTTCATAGCCGAAGGTGGGCTTTACATCCTGCCATGTCTGGCCGCCGTCGGTACTGGTCGCCTCAACCACGGTTCCGCCGAAGGCAGAGGTATTGCGCAGGAACAGCTTCAGGCTGCCGTCCGGCATTTCTACGGGAGCGGACTCGCTGAGACCGTGCTTTGTGGGTACGCTTTCGCCGTGTGTCCAGGTTCTGCCGCCGTCGTCGCTGAAGATGACCTCGGCGTTGGGAGCGCCCTTATAGTATACAGGGACGATCAGCCGACCGGCATAGGCGCCGTTTTGGATCTGCAGTCCCCGACCGGGCCCAAGGATGTAGTAGCCGGAGTCCTCCCGCTTGACCATGCCGGTGATGATCTTGTCGGTGTTCCAGGTTTCGCCCTCGTCATCGCTGTAAAACTGCATGATGTAACTGGTGTTGTACATCTGGAGCAGGGAGTCCTCGTAGAAGATCCGCATGGGGACGGACTGCCCGGGGGTTTCGTCTGGGCCGCTTTTCTGCTGAACGGTGAGCAATTCGCCGTCCTTGCACAGCTCATAATCCCGTGTCAGGGAGTATTCGGATCTGTCGCCCAAGGACAGATTGCTGTCATCCACGCTTGACGTGAAGGCGGAATAGCCCTGAGGTGTGCCGTTCAGGCGATAGATGGGATAGTGACCGTTTTCGTCCGGTGCGCCGTAGATATCGGCGGCATAATCGAATTTGGTGCGGTCGGTGTTGTTGTTGATGTTTCCGGTTTTGCCGTTGCCGTCGCCCTTGATATTCTGACTGG
>JARHYV010000281.1 GCA_029258495.1 Faecousia sp.
TCAGTCAGCTGAGGGAAAACAAGCCGGATCACTCGTCCATCGTTCTGGGGATTGATGCCCAGATCAGACATCTGGATTGCCTTCTGGATATCGGTCAGCACCTTGGCATCCCAAGGAGTGATCACCAGAGTGCGGGCATCCGGAGATGAAATGGAGGCCACACCGTTCAGGGGTGTTTCAGAACCATAGTATTCCACGCTGATGCGATCCAGAACCTTTGCATTTGCGCGGCCGGCGCGAACCGCACCGAAATTCTCCTGAAGAACATCCAGTGTCTTCTCCATCTTTCTCTGGTATTCCTTAAAATCTACGCTCATAAATTAATCCTCCTTAACAATAGTACCGATCTGCTCACCGCAAATCACGCGAACGATATTTCTGGGATCCTTCAGTGCGAAGCATGCCAGAGTCATATGATTGTCCATGGCCAATGTCATTGCCGTGGTATCCGTTGCTTTCAGATGACGGGCCAATACCTCGTCATAGGTCAATGTATCAAATTTGACAGCCGTGGGGTCAACATTGGGATCCGCAGAATAAATGCCGTCCACATTTTTCGCCATCAGGACACAATCTGCCTCGATCTCAACACCGCGCAGAACTGCACCCGTATCCGTAGAGAAGTAGGGGTTTCCCGTGCCGCATGCGAAGAAAACGACCTTACCTTCATTTAAGTAGCGATCCGCCGCATCGCGGGTGAAATATTCACAGAACTTCGGCATTTCCACAGCGGACAGGACACGGGACTGGATTCCCTTCTTCTCCATTGCATCCGCTACCGCCAGACAGTTCATAACGGTCGCCAACATTCCCATGGAATCTGCATGGCTGCGCTGCATCTTGTCAGCGCCGTCCTTGACACCGCGCCAGAAGTTGCCGCCGCCGATCACGACGCCGACCTGAACGCCCAGTTCTACACATTCCTTGATCGCATCACACACCTGACCGATCACATCAAAATCCAAGCCACGGTGTGCATCGCCGGCTAGAGCCTCTCCGCTGACTTTTAATAATACTCGCTTGAATTGCACCTCAGGCAAGTTTACCACTCCTTTCATATCTTTTCCTATTTTAATATAAGTCAGCCGAATTGACAACATTTATTTCTTTTTTTTGCAAATTCTTTTTTATCTGTTCACAATTTATCCTGTGACCGGCGGAAATATTCCGCCTATACCGCTTTTTTTGTTGCAAACCAGACATGGATGGTTTATAATGTTTCCATTATGGAAAATCTCGCAATAGGAGAGGAAGGTAACAAAATGGCTGAAATGATGGAAAGCAAGAATTTCATCCACACTTTTATTGAAGAAGATATCGCCGAGGGCGGCCGCTACGCGGGCATGACCGTTCATACCCGTTTTCCACCGGAGCCTAACGGCTATCTGCATATCGGTCACTGCAAGGCTCTGACCATTGATTTCGGTACTGCCGAAAAATTCGGCGGTGTCTGCAACCTTCGCATGGATGACACCAATCCCACCAAAGAGGATGTCGAATTTGTAGAGGCCATTCAGGAGGATATTCACTGGCTTGGCTTTGACTGGGGAGATCGGTTCTTCTATGGCTCCGATTATTTTGAGAAGGACTACGAATTTGCCGTTGAGCTGATCCGCAAAGGTCTAGCCTATGTCTGTCAGCTGACTCCTGAGGAATTCAAGGCAAATCGCGGTGATGTGGAGCACCCGGCAGTATCCCCCTATCGGGATCGCCCCATCGAAGAAAGCCTCGATCTGTTCCGCCGCATGAGAGATGGCGAATTTGAAGACAACGCCATGACCCTGAGAGCGAAGATCGACCTTGCCTCCGGTAACTTCAATATGCGCGACCCCGTCATTTATCGGATCCGCCATATGCATCACCATCGTCAGGGGGATAAATGGTGCATTTACCCCATGTACGACTTTGCTCACCCCATTCAGGACGCACTGGAGGGCATCACCCATTCCCTGTGTTCTCTGGAATTTGAGAACCACCGTCCTCTGT
>JARHYV010000209.1 GCA_029258495.1 Faecousia sp.
GATTCCGTTATCGAGCGTGTTCAGGGCATCACCTGCGGAATGAAACCTACATCATGTCCTGATCAGCTGGCCAAAGCCCTGTTGGAGGCAAAAAACGCACAGTAATACAAAAAATACCACCATCTGATGATGGTGGTATTTTTTTTATTACTGTGCGTTTTTTGCCTCCAACAGGGCTTTGGCCAGCTGATCAGGACATGATGTAGGTTTCATTCCGCAGGTGATGCCCTGAACACGCTCGATAACGGAATCGACATCCATACCCTCTACCAGAGAGCCGATCCCCTTGAGGTTGCCGTTACAGCCACCAATGAATTGTACATTTTTAACTTTGCCGTCCTCCAAATCAAACAGGATTCTGGATGCGCAGGTGCCTTTTGTCTTGTACTCGTACATATTGCATGATCTCCTTATCTATGTATGGCGTATTGTTTCTCACAAAATCGACGAAGATGCATATCCGCAGAATTACCTTGGATAAAACCGTTATGAAAGCTGTGAAATCATTTTCTTCGGCGCACCATGGTGAAAAACACTGCATTTAGCGCAATATGGGTACCATATCGCTGAATTTCATTATACGATATAAGCTTTTTATTTGCAATGGGAATTTTTTTGCCTGAGCAGGTTATGATATATGCATTAAAGGAGGGATCCCCATGAAGGATAAAGAAAATAAACAGTTGGATAATATTACCGAAATAGGAAGTGATCTTACCTCATCCAAACTAGGCAATATTTACACGCTTACGATCATTGGACAGATCGAAGGACATCAGGTTCTGCCGGAGACAGTGAAAACGACAAAATACGAGCATATTTTACCGTTGCTTGCAATGATCGAGGAGAGCGAAGAGATTGATGGTCTTTTGCTGCTGCTTAACACAGTCGGCGGTGATATTGAGGCTGGACTTGCAATCGCGGAAATGATCTCGGGAATGAAAAAACCAACGGTTTCATTGGTTTTGGGAGGGGGACACTCGATTGGTATCCCGTTAGCGGTATGCACAAAACATTCCTATATCACTCCCACGGCATCTATGACAGTTCACCCAGTCCGCATGACCGGTCTTGTAGTAGGTGCGCCTCAGACTTATCGTTATTTTCAGCGCATTCAGGAACAGATCGCTGATTTTGTTACAAATAATTCTCGAATAACTCGAAAAATGTTTGAACATTATATGATGGCAACAGGGGAGATGGCAACCGATGTCGGAACCATTCTGTACGGCAAGGAAGCGGTTTCTTCAGGCTTGATCGATGAATTAGGCGGCTTGAGTGATGCGCTTGCGTACCTGCACCATATGATCGAGCAGGAAAAAGGAAAACAGGGAAGGTAAGGATTCTCTGTAAATGAAGGAACGATCAGACTCCTTCATTTTACATAACTTTAGATCGTATAGCGATTGAAACTGGACAAGCCTTGACATGTATGATAAAATATACAAATGAATACATCATGGGGAGGTATGCGTATGGGTATGAATTTATTGCAAAACCTCATTATGGGATTGGTATCGGGTTTGACCGAATTGCTCCCTATCTCTGCAGAAGCGCATCGAGCTGTACTGCGGCTTTTCTTTGGCATCGAGTCAGAAGGTGCTGTTTTTTTAATTCTTGTACATATTGCGTGTCTGTCGGCATTGATCTATGGATGTAAAGATGAAATCCATAGGATCCGCAGGACTCGGCATCAGATGAAGATCCCGGCACGAAGAAGAAAAACACAGCCGGATACGCAGACGGTATATACAATACAGCTGCTCAGGACAGCAACGATCATGATGATCGTACTGAAACTTTTTACACTGAAAACATCTGTGATCCAGACAAGGATGAATTTTTTGGCGCTTTCCCTGCTCCTGAATGGTTTCCTGCTGATCCTTCCGGCAATTACTCGAAACGGAAATAAGGATTCCAGAAATATGCCGCGGCTTGACGGCTTTTTGATGGGATTCGGAGCAGGATTGTCTGTCTTGCCCGGAGTTTCCCCGATTGGAGCGTGCCTGTCAATCGGTATTTCAAGAGGTGTTGACCGCAAATTTGCTCTCAACTTTTCGTATTTGATGTTGATCAGAGTGTTATTGGTCGATATTATTTTTGATGTCGTAATGCTTGCTGCCTCAGGCGTCGGTTTCAGTGCACTGGGACTGCTTTTTGCTGCACTGGGGGCTATTTTAGCGGGGCTTGCATGCATTCTTGCTATGAAGATCCTGAATTTCACAGTCTCATCAGAGAGCTTTTCAGGATTTGCATATTATAGCTGGGGCTTTGCATTGCTATGCTTTATTTTATTTTTGACTGTTTAAGGAGGGATTTTGGTGGCTCAGAAAAAACCGACACAGGCTCAAAGAAACACTGCGTCAAGGAGCACTCCGAAAAACAAAAGGTCTAATTCCAAAACTGCAAAAAAAGCACTGATCGAGGAGCAAAAACCTGCTGCTTTGCCCGGGCGTGTGATCGCAGCTGTTGTTTGTCTGCTGCTATTTGTGCTTTTTTTGGTGATTGCAATGAATCAAGATGGTTTTTTGCTCTCTTTTATTAAGAATATCACTCAGGGATTGTTTGGTGTTGTGGCATTTTATGTCGCGATCCCATCTCTTTTGTATCTGTTTGTGATCCTTGCCTTCAGCGGTAAACAGCCAACATTACTTCGCAGCTGCTGCACTATTGGATTTGTTTACCTCTGTGGATGTATCTCTCATTTGTCTGCAAATCAAATCGGATTGGGAAGCGGGTTCACTTACATCCGCAATCTGTATACCGGTGGGATTATGGGGACGACAGGGGGAGTTCTATGCGGAGTCCTTACTGAATTGCTCCTTGCCGCATTTGGCAGGGTTTTCAGCTTTATTGTACTGATCCTCTGCGCACTTTTGTGCTTGCTGGCTGCATGCAAGATCACGATTCCCAGTCTGATCCGCGCTATCGAGAATCGTCCTCGATTTGATGATGAGGAAGAGGACGAACAGTATGAAACACCTGAACCGGCGGCGATCGTGGTAAATCATATAGCCAATAAGCACATTGCCTATATGGAAAATAAGCGCAGACTGGAAGAGGAGCGTGCAATGATCGAGGCAGCTGCAGCAGAAGAAAACGCGCGTGCAGAGGCACTTCATAAGGAAAATCGCGCCAAAAGAAGTAAAAAGCTCATTATGGAGATCGAGGATGACATCAATACAGATGTTTCTGAGCATTCTCCCATTAACCCTGTTGAGTCTGCTCCTGCCGTACCTGAACAGGAAATCTCGGTATCTGTGGTACCCGAACCGAGCGCACCTCCGATCATAGAGTTTATTCCGGAACCTATTCCCAAACAGATGCCGGAATTGATCCACCCTGCTCCGGAAAATAAAAAGGTTACTGCAAAGGAAGCTGCCCAATCGGCGGTAGAAGTCGCTCAGGAAATCGCCGTAGCCAGTGAACAGGAAAAACCTGTTTATTGTTTCCCGCCGATTGATCTGCTGCGCAGTCCCAGTGGAGGGGCAGCGGATGGTACAGCGGAAATGAGGGAAAACACAAAACGGTTGAATGAAACATTGGCATCCTTCAAAATCGAGGCACATATCAGCAATGTAACACGCGGCCCCAGTGTGACACGATACGAGGTCGAACTTGAAAAAGGTGTTCGTCTGAATAAGCTTACAACCATGGCAGATGATATTGCGTTGAGTCTGGGAGCCTCCGGTGTCCGCATTGCACCGGTTCCCGGGAAAATCTCTGTGGTAGGTATCGAGGTTCCGAATGTAGCGGTTACGACGGTTTCTCTTCGTGAGGTCATCAATTCCGGCGAATTCTCCAGAGCAAAGAGCAAGTCCAGCTTTGCTGTGGGTAAGGATATCGGAGGCAGCTGCATCATCGGCAACATCGCAAAGCTGCCTCACATGCTGATTGCCGGTACCACAGGTTCCGGTAAGTCCGTATGCATGAATTCTATCATTATTTCTTTGCTGTATAAGGCAAGTCCTGAGGATGTCAAGCTGATCATGGTTGATCCGAAAATGGTTGAGCTTGGCATTTATAACGGGATCCCTCATCTGCTGATCCCTGTTGTGACGGATCCCAAGAAGGCTGCAGGCAGTTTGCAGTGGGCAGTTACGGAGATGATGCGCCGCTATCGCTCTATGTCCGATGCAGGTGTTCGGGATTTGGATTCCTACAATTCCATGATTGACGGAGGCGAACTGGAGGGCGATCATCTGCCTCAGGTCGTCGTGATCATCGACGAGTTGGCGGATCTGATGCTTGTTGCAGCAAAAGAGGTCGAGGAATCCATCTGCCGCATTGCCCAGATGGGTCGTGCAGCAGGTATCCACCTGATCATTGCTACGCAGCGTCCGTCTGCAGATGTTATCACTGGTCTGATGAAGGCGAATATTCCCTCCAGAATTGCATTTGCTGTCGCATCTGCCATGGAATCCCGCATCATTTTGGATACTGTCGGTGCTGAAAAACTAGTTGGAAAAGGCGATATGCTCTTTGCACCGATCGGCAGCGGAAAACCTGTCCGTGTTCAGGGCTGCTTTGTCAGTGATGCAGAAGTCGAGGCAGTTGCGACCTATGTTAAGGATCACTTTACGACCACCTATGATCAGCAGGTCATGGAGGAGATCGAAAAGAAAGCTGCCCAGACCGGCAGTAAATCCGTACCGGCGACTGCATCCGACCCAGATCCCAGTGTTGCGGAGATGGAAGGGGATGAGATGCTGCCGGCTGCTGTTGAAGTGATCTTGGAAACAAAACAGGCATCCGTTTCCATGCTACAGCGGCGATTGAAACTCGGCTATGCTCGCGCAGCGCGTATCGTAGACGAGATGGAGGAGCGTGGAATTGTCGGCCCATTTGTGGGCAGTAAGCCTCGCCAGATCCTGATCACAAAAGAACAGTGGGAACAAATGAAATCCGGGCAGCCTCTGGATGAGGACGAAGAAGAGGAGCAATCTCTCTTTGATGAACCAATTCCGGATGAAATCCCATAGGATCCGTTTGACGGCCATCGGCTTTGCCGATGGCTGTTTTTTATGTTGGCATATTCTCTTAGACCTGGCATAGGCTATGTCAGGAGTTGATGCAAATGAAAATCGTACATGCCCAATTACAATCTATCCTACCGACCCAACTGCGTCCGATGCTGCCATTATCAAATATAGAATCTCTGAATGAGATCCGAATGCGACTGTCGTATCCGGCACAACTGGTCTATCTGGATCATACAACAGAAATTGGAAAGACGATCATGCAAGAGGATCTGAGTTTCTGTGTTAACACGGCTTGCCGCTATTCTCCTTGGAATGCAGCATCAATGAAACAGGGATATCTTACAGCATCCGGCGGACACCGGATCGGGATCTGCGGCGAAAGCACGGGTGATGGGATCCGGTCACTGACATCGGTCTGTATCCGTGTCGCCAAGGATCTTCAGGGGATCGCTGCTCAAATTCCGATCCGTGACTCTATATTGATCATAGGCCCGCCTGGCAGCGGCAAGACAACGCTGCTCAGGGATTATATCCGTAAGATCTCAAACTGCATCCAG
Source organism: Faecousia sp. (assembly GCA_029258495.1). Taxonomy (GTDB): domain Bacteria; phylum Bacillota; class Clostridia; order Oscillospirales; family Oscillospiraceae; genus Faecousia. Next base: position 5,540 of record JARHYV010000209.1, read on the forward strand.
GGGGCGGTCTGTGTTGTGGATGAACGAGCTGAGATCTTTCCATTTTCGGGCAGCAGCCCCTGCTTTGACCCTGGAAAGCACACGGATATCCTCAGCGGATTTTCAAAAGGACAGGGGATCGGCATAGGCATACGATCTATGGGACCTGCATGGATTGCACTGGACGAAATCACAGATGCAAGAGATTGTGATGCAATGCTCCAAGCCCTGTGGTGCGGTGTCAGAATAATTGCAACAGCCCATGCCTCCGGTGTCAGTGATCTCCTATCGCGTCCGATATACCGCCCGATCTTGAATTCTAAGGTCTTTAGTACGGTTGTTGTGATGCATCCGGACAAGTCGTATCACATGGAAAGGATCTCGACATGAGCATAAAATGGTTTGGCGCTCTTTGCGTACTAATTGGCTGCGGTGGATTTGGATTTTCTATGGCAGCGTCCTACCGCAGTGAAGAACGAGCATTGGATGCACTATGCAGCGCATTGGAATACATGAGCTGTGAACTCTCATTTCGGATGCTGCCCCTGCCTCAGCTGTGTCGCTGTACTGCAAATATTTTGAACGGTAAGCTAAAAGATGCATTTAACCAGCTGGCTGTGGAGCTGGATCATCAGGTAGCACCCGATGCGGTCAGTTGCATGAGAGCTGTACAAGCCTCTATAAATTTTCCGGATTCCGTTCAGGATGTACTGACTCAGTTGGGAAACAGCCTGGGGCGATTTGACTTAACTGGGCAGATCAGGGGGATGGAAAGCTGTCTGAAAAACGCGCAGAGCAAGCGTAAATATCTGAACGATCACCGCCAGAATCGCATCCGGAGCTACCAAACCTTAGGATTATGCGCAGGTGCGGCACTGGTGATCCTGTTTATTTGATTTATGAGTATTGACCTGATTTTTAAGATTGCAGCAATCGGGATCATAGTTTCTATCCTCAATCAGGTTCTGTCCCGATCCGGAAGAGAGGAACAAGCGACAATGACCACACTTGCTGGTCTGATCGTTGTTCTGATGATGATCGCACAAAAAATTGCCGATCTATTTGATTTGGTGAAACGACTTTTTGATTTCTGATGGAACTTTACTTACAAGCAACTGCTATGGTTCTTGTGGCAGTGATTTTGGTTCTGCTGATGGGAAAGCAGAACAGGGATATCAGTTTGGTGATGACCATCAGCGTGTGCTGTATGATCTGCTGCAGCGCGGTGGTATTTTTAGAGCCGGTGATCGCGTTCTTAAAGGATCTGCGTAGAATTGCCGATCTTGACTCAGAACTTATCACGGTGTTGCTCAAATGTGCAGGGATTGGATTTTTATCAGAACTCACAGGACTGATCTGCGCAGATGCCGGTGAGTCATCGCTGGGGAAGGCTTTGCAGTTTCTATCCAATGGGGTTATTTTGTTTTTGAGTCTGCCGCTGCTGCGCCAACTGCTGTCTATACTGGAGGAGGTATTGATGCAGGTTTGAAACGAATGATGATCCTGATCGCAATTATGTTCACGTTGTCTATTCCGATACATGCAATGGATTTCACTGCACCGCCGGCACCAAAATCGGTGTCAGAGGCGGTTTCACCAGAGGCAGATTCTTTTTCAGAAGGACTTTGGAATGTATTCAAATTTGCGATGAAGGAATGGAATCCATCCTTACACAGAGCGATGGCGATCTGTTTGCGGACGGTGGCTGTCATCCTACTGTGCAGCATCTTACAGGAGTTCGCTCCGTCTGTATCCTCCCGGTCAATAGAACTTGCTGCAACGGTAGCCGTTTCACTGTCGCTTATGGAGCCATCCAGTGTATTGATCCAAATGGGAGTTCAGACGGTACGGGAGCTCAGTGAGTACGGAAAACTCCTGCTGCCTGTTATGACAGGGGCGCTGGCAGCTCAGGGTGGATTCACATCCTCTACCACGCTGTATGCAGGAACAGCTTTGTTTGATGCGCTTTTATCCAGCTGCGTTACAAAACTTATGATCCCTATGATCTATCTTTACTTGGCGGTATCCATTGCCAATTCGTCAATCCATGAAGATATCCTTGCACACATCAAGGGTTTCATTAAATGGGCAATGACTTGGGTGCTCAAAATCGTTTTGTATCTTTTTACAGGATATATTGCCATAACAGGTGTCATCAGCGGCAGCGCTGATGCAGCGGCCCTCAAGGCGGCAAAAATCACGATATCCGGTGCCGTTCCGGTGATTGGCGGAATTTTATCCGATGCATCTGAGGCGGTTCTGCTCAGTGCAGGGGTCTTACGAAGTGCGGCCGGTGTATATGGTGTGCTGACCATACTTGCAATCTTTGCAAGACCATTCGTCCAGTTGGGGGTTCAGTATATGCTGATGAAGGGGAGCAGTG
>JARHYV010000352.1 GCA_029258495.1 Faecousia sp.
TTCTGTTCTGATCGGACACCAGGAATCCGGGAGCCAGTGCATTGCAGCGGATGTTGGTGCCGGCGAAGTGGGTAGCCAGCCACTGAGTGAAGTTGGAAATTGCAGCCTTTGCTGCGGAGTAAGCAGGGATCTTGGTCAGCGGGGTGTAAGCATTCATGGAAGAGATGTTCAGAATGCAGCCGTGCTTCTTATCAGCCATATCCTTTGCGAATGCCTGAGTGGGCAGCAGGGTACCCTGGAAGTTCAGCTTGAAGACAAAGTCAACGCCGGATGCATCCAGATCGAAGAAGGTCTTGTCGCCTTCCTTAGCCTCGTGATGGTACTCGTTGTCGGTGGTTGCACGGGGATTGTTGCCGCCTGCACCGTTGATCAGGATATCACAGGGGCCCAGATCCTTCAGGACTGCCTGATGGACTTCCTCCAGAGCCTCTGCGTCCAGAACATTTGCCTTGTAGCCTTCGCAGACAAAGCCCTCTGCCTTCAGATCGGCAGCCAGCTGCTTGACAGCGTCCTCATTCAGATCCAGAGCTGCAACCTTTGCGCCGCACTGTGCAAATGCACGAGCCATTGCGCCGCAGATCAGTCCGCCTGCACCGGTAACAACAACAACCTTACCGGAATAATCGATGTTCAAGGGTAGATTCATCATGATCGTTTACCTCCAAAATATAGATGAATTAAAATAAAGAAATAACAAAATCAGATCTTGCCGTCCAGACGATCCAGCATGTCCCACACACCCAGCATATACATGATGCCCAGTGCGCGGTCATACAAACCATATCCGGGACGGACAGTGCCGGGGCCTTCGCCCCACAGGTGGCGGCCGTGGTCGGGACGGATATATCCTTCGTAGCCGCAGTCATGGTAAGCCTTCAGGATCTCAAGGATGCCGGTATCGCCGTCGCAGTCACGATGGCTGGCCTCGGAGAAATCGCCGTTCTCAAAATGCTTGACATTGCGGATATGAGCAAATGCGATGCGGTCGCAGTGCTTGCGCACGATATCTGCAACATTGTTATTGGGGTCTGCATTCAGAGAGCCGGAGCACAGGGTCAGGCAGTTGTACTCGTCGTCCACCATGCTCAGGAAACGGTCGATGTTCTCTGCATTGATCAGCAGACGGGGCAGACCGAAGATATCCCAGGGGGGATCGTCCATGTGGATGGCCATTTTGATGTCGCACTCCCGGCAGGTAGGCATGATCGCCTCCAGGAAGTACTTGAGGTTTGCCCACAGTTTCTCGTGGTCAACGCCTGCATAGGCCTTGAACAGCTCGTCCAGCTTTGCCATACGCTCAGGCTCCCAGCCGGGGAAGGACATGTTGTACTTCTCGGTGAAGTCCAGAATGTACTTTGCCATGGCATTGTAATCGTCCTGGATCATGTTCTTTTCGTAGTAAAGTGCGGTGGAACCGTCGCCCACAGGATGGAACAGGTCGGAACGAGTCCAGTCGAAGATGGGCATGAAGTTATAGCAGATGACCTTGACACCGAACTTGGACAGGTTGCGGATGGTCTGCTTATAGTTTTCGATATACTGGTCGCGGGTAGGCAGACCGATCTTGATGTCGTCATGGACATTGACGGACTCGACCACATCCATGTTGAAACCGTACTCGTCCAGCTGTTTCTTGACCTCAGCGATCTCCTCGATTTCCCAGATCTCACCGGGCATTTTATGGTGCAATGCCCAGACGATGCTGGTAACACCGGGAATCTGCTTAATGTCGGACAGCTTGATGTTATCGTTGCCTTCGCCGTACCAACGGAAACCCATTTGCATTGGCATAAATGATCCTCCTAGTATTTGTTTCGTATAGAACTTACAGATTGAAATAACGCTTTGCGTTGTTTGCGCAGATATCCTCCACCAGAGAGCCGACAAACTCCATATCGGCAGGATACTCGCCGTTTTCCACCCAAGTGCCGATCAGGTTGCACAGGATCCGGCGGAAATACTCGTGACGGGCATAGCTCAGCAGGCTCCGGGAGTCGGTGAGCATGCCGATGAAGTTGCCCAGAATGCCCAGATTGGCAAGGCTGGTCAGCTGGTTCTGCATACCGGTCTTGTTGTCGTTGAACCACCATGCAGAGCCGTGCTGGATCTTACCGGGGATCTGGCTGCTCTGGAAAGCACCCAGCAGGGTATCCAGCCACTGATCATCGGCAGGGTTCAGGCTGTACAGGACGGTCTTGGGCAGGCTGTCTTCCTTCTCCAGTGCATCCATCAGCGCATACAGGGCAGCGCAGCTGTCGGTGACGGCAATGCAGTCAAAGCCGCTGTCGGCACCCAGAGTGGCAAATGCCTTGGAATTGGGGTTTCTCATGCAGCTGAAGTGGATCTGCATGACCCAGCCCAGACGGGCATATTCCTTGGCGCAGTGCATCAGCAGGTAGGTCTGATAGGCTTCGATGTCGAACTTGGTCAGCTTTTCGCCGGACAGAGCCTTCCGGAAAGCAGCCTCGATCTGGTCAGCAGCTGCCTCCTGATAGATCACATAGTCCAGACCGTGGTCTGCTGCGCGGCAGTTCATGGTGTCGAAGAACTCGATCCGAGCGGACAGCGCCTTGGCAACATCGGCAGCGGAGCGGATCTCCATCTTTGCAGCCTCAGCAAGCTTGCCGATGTAGGCGGCAAACCCGGGCTTGTGCAGGTTCAGGGCAGGATCCGGACGGAAACTGGGGCAGACCTTCGTTGCGAAATCGGTCTGGGCGATGAGCTCATGGTACTTCAGGTCGCTGCAGGGATCGTCGGTGGTACCGACCATGGCAACATTACTTCTTGTGATCAGACCTCTTGCGCTGAAACTGGGATCAGCCAGTTTCTCCAGTGCCAGATCCCAAACGGTCTGAGCCGTTTCCCCATTGAGGACGCCCTCGTAGCCGAAGTAGTTCTTCAGCTCCAGATGGCACCAGTGGTACATGGGATTGCCGATGGCTCTGGGTAAAGCTTCTGCAAATTTCTGGAATTTATCCCGATCGGATGCAGCACCCGTAATAAATTCCTCCGGCACGCCGTTGGAGCGCATGATGCGCCACTTGTAGTGGTCACCGCCCAGCCAGATCTGGGTGATGTTTTCGAACCGGCGATCCTCATAGATGTCCTTGGGATCGATGTGGCAGTGATAGTCATAGATGGGCATGTGAGCCGCATGCTCGTGATACAGCTTCACGGCAGTGGGATTGCTCAGCAAAAAGTCCTTGCTCAAGAAAGGTGTCATATCCTCTGCTCCTTTGTTTTGGTAAAATCAGTATATCACAAAGAAATCGCAATCAAAACAACAAATATTGTTTGACACATTGCGTTTCTTGCTGTAATCTAGCATAAAAGGGGGTGGCTGCATGGCAACCAAGGCGCAAAACTTCGATGATCGCCAAAGTATGAAGAACAAACAGTTCGAAGTGTTCCATTATCGGGACAAAAAGGGAGAAAACATCAGCATTCACCACCACGATTTTTACGAAATCTACTTTCTTTTGGGCGGCAATGTGGACTTCCTCATCGAGGGCAAGACCCATCATCTGGAGCCGGGAGATCTGCTGCTGATCAGCCCCCAGGAGCTGCATCAGGCTCAGATCCGCACCGACACCATGTACGAGCGGATCGTCCTGTGGATCGACCGCGGATATCTTGCCGCACTGGGCGGAACTCAGGCGGATCTTGCCGCCTGCTTTGATCATGATGCCCCAACACACACCAATCTACTCAGACCCGACAAGATCCGCCGGGCAGCGTTACAGGATCTGCTCGAAAAGCTCACTGCCGAATTCTACGGCGGCAAGCCCGGAGGCGAGCTGTACGCTCAAAGTCTGCTGATGCAGTTCATGGTAGAGGTGAACCGCCTTCTGCACAAGGCGACCAGTCACCAGACCATCGAGGAAGAGCCGGATCTTGTAAGTCAAGTGCTTGCCTACATCGGCACCCATTTTCAGGAAACCATCAATCTGGAGCAGCTTGCGTCGGAATTTTTCGTGAGCAAGTATTATCTTTCCCACGAATTTTCCAATCGGGTGGGCATCAGCATTTACCGCTATGTGATATTCCGGCGGCTGATGCTTGCCAAGGAGCTGATGGAGTCGGGCAATGCACCGGGATCCGTCTACCAGACCTGCGGTTTCGGGGACTATGCCAATTTCTATCGGGCTTTCAAATCGGAGTACGGCATCAGCCCCAAGGCATACTTTGCATCCGTCACCCGTGTCCCCTCTGCATAAGCAGCGGGCATTTCCCTGCCCGGAGCGCAGATCCGCCTGCTGCTCCCCCTCAAATATACCCATTCTCCTGACAGGCGGTTGCAAATCCTACCAAAAAATCCTATGATACCGACAGGAGGCGAAACATATGTATGAACTTAACAAAGCAAAATTCGGCGCATTTGTTGCAGAACTTCGGAAGGAACTGGGCTTCACCCAGAAAGAGCTTGCAGAAAAACTTCTGATCTCCGACAAGGCGGTGAGCAAGTGGGAAACCGGCACCACCATTCCCGATACCGCTCTGCTGATCCCCCTCGCCGATATCCTTGGGGTCACGGTGACGGAGCTGCTGTCCGGCGAGCGGCTGCAGCAGCAGTCGATGCCTGCCGAGGAGGTCGAACAGGTGGTAAAAACAGCCATCACCTACACGGAAACCGCACCTCAGCGGGCATGGCAGGAAAAAAGCATCTGGAGGGTCGTGTTTGCATGTGCTTGTCTTGGGGAGGTCGCGCTGCTGTTTTTTCTGGGATATCTTGGACGCATCACCGAGTTGGTCTGGGTCAATGCCATACTCACGACCCTGTTCGGTGCCTACTTCTGTTTCTTTGTGCAGACCAGACTGCCTGCCTATCACGACCAAAATCAAATCTCCGGTGTTTATGACGGGGTGGTTCGGATGAACATTCCCGGTCTGTATTTCAACAACCGCAACTGGCCCCATATTGTCGAAACCGGCCGATGGGTAATGACCCTGAATATGCTGGTATTTCCCCTTCTGTCCCTGATCTTGGGGGAATGGATCCCAACGCTGTGGCATGCCGCAGAAGGGATGGTCATGCTGACCCTGTCCCTGGGCGGATCCTTCATCCCCATGTATATCATCGGAAAGAAATACGAATAAAAAAGTCCCGATCACAAGTGATCGGGACTTTTCGAAGTGATTTTCGAAAAAATCAGGTATTATTCAGCTGCAAAGAGAAATATCGCTTAGGAGAAACCGACATTTTTTCCTTGAACACCTTGGAAAAATGCTGCTGGCTGCTGAACCCCACATCCAGAGCAAGCTTGGTCAGCGGATATTTCGGATTTGGGTACATAAAGTCGATGGCTTTGCTGATGCGCACATGGGTGATATAAGCCGACACACCCATATCAAAATTCTCGTGGAAGAGTTTGGTGAGATAACGGGTGGAAATACCGATGGCGTCGGCAACCTCCTGCACCGTGATCTTCTTCATATAGTTCTCATTGATAAACACAGATGCATTGAGCAGATACCGGTTCTGATGGACAGCACCGGACACACTGGTGGCAAGCACCTCCCGGGAAAGCAGGATATTCAGCTGAGACAGATACAGCTGGATCATCTTGTGGGAGTCCGGCTCCTCGGCTTGCATCTCCGTATAGATCCCCTTGACGCAGGCCTCAAGCTGGGGATTGCAGGCAGCTTTCAGGTATTTCCGCTTTCCCAAGGACAGCTCGAACGCAAAGGCCGACTCCTCTGCCGACAGCTGACTGTCTGCCATGTCGCTGAAGGGTCTGGCAT
>JARHYV010000010.1 GCA_029258495.1 Faecousia sp.
CCCACATTGCTCATAACGCTTGCGGGATCCTTGAATACATATTTATTGATTTTCTGCAGGATATACTCTGCACCGACATCAGTTGTAATTTTCAATGTGTGGTTAATATGACCATGACCAAACACATCACATTTGATTGGGTTACCCTCCAGATTAAACGCATACGCTGCCTTTTCCATACTCCGAGGATTCCTCCTTAAAATCATATAAATATCCCATAACAATCCATGCTATGGTTAGGAGCTTACCTATGTCACAAAACCAATTCGACCATAAGTCTTCATATTCTAACACAAACACCGAAAAAATGCAAGTATTTTCGGTTTTTTGTAATTACGGCAGCAGATCATCTGTGCAAAAACACTCCTTGACTTCTCTTTGGCAGTCCCGATATAATGATTTTATAAGCGTTCATCCATCTCAAATCCAGACAGGAAGGATCATCATATGGAACATCCGATCATCACGGGGCAGGGGCTCCAGAAAATACATTGCGTTCGTCTTCATCGGGGCGACGATCTGCTGGAATCGATCCGGAGCATCTGCCGCCAAAAGCAAATCTCCGCCGGCGTCATCCTATCCGGTGTCGGCTGTATCAGCCAAGGCCGCATCCGGGATGCCAGCGGTGTGACCATCCGCACGATCCATGAGCACTGCGAGATCGTCAGTCTGAACGGCACCGTCAGCGCAGTGCGCTGCCATCTGCATATCGCCCTTTCCAAAGAGGATCTTTCCACCATCGGCGGTCACCTGTGCAGCGGCTGCATCGTCAACACCACCTGCGAGCTTGTGATCGCCGAGCTGCCCGAGATCGGCATCGGCGTCGAGCAGGATCCCGAAACCGGATATGACGAGCTGATTTTCACCACCCTGTGACTGTTTCCGTTTTCCTGCCCCATCTCCCGGATAGCGGTGTTTATTTGCCTGTGGAGATTGACTTTTTTCCTGTTTTGTGAAATAATATATCAGAAAAAATTTATAGAAATAAGGGGATATGTTTCATGTTCCAATCCAGAACTCATAACTGCGGCGAGCTCCGACTGAGCCACGCAGGTCAAACCGTTACACTTGCCGGCTGGCTGGAGAATGTCCGTGAAGTCGGCTCCAACTTTGCATTCCTTGTCCTCCGGGATTATTACGGCACCACCCAGATCGTGGTCGAAACCGAGGATATGATGCAGATCGTCAAGGGCATCACCAAGGAGTCCACCATTTCCGTCACCGGCATCGTCCGTGAGCGCGAGAGCAAGAACACCAAGATCCCCACCGGCGAGATCGAGGTGCTGCCCTCTGACATCAAGGTTCTGGGCAAGTGCCGCCACAATCAGCTGCCCTTCGAGATCAACAAGTCCAAGGACGCTGACGAGAATACCCGTCTGAAGTACCGCTATCTGGATCTGCGCAATCCTGCCGTAAAGAGCAATATCGTCCTGCGCTGCCAGGTGGTCGCAGAGCTGCGCCGGCTCATGACCGAGAAGGGTTTCCTGGAGATCACCACCCCCATCCTGACTGCCTCCTCTCCCGAGGGCGCAAGAGATTATCTGGTACCTGCCCGTAACCACCCCGGCAAGTTCTATGCGCTGCCTCAGGCTCCGCAGCAGTTCAAGCAGCTGCTCATGACCTCCGGCTTTGACCGCTATTTCCAGATCGCTCCTTGTTTCCGCGATGAGGATGCCCGTGCAGACCGCACTCCCGGCGAGTTCTATCAGCTGGATATGGAGATGGCATTCGCCTCTCAGGCAGATGTCCTGTCCACCCTTGAGGATGTTCTGGTACCTGTCTTCCGGAAATTCGGCAAGTATGAGCGCATCTCCGGTGCCCCCTTCCGCCATATCTCTTATAATGATGCTATGGAGCGCTACGGCTCTGACAAGCCCGACCTGCGTATCGATCTCGAGGTTCAGGATGTGACCGAAGTGGTTCAGGGCTGCGGTTTCGGCCCCTTTGAGGGTGCCACCGTCAAGGCTGTCGCCGTGGACAACTTCACGCAGGCACGCAAGTGGATCGACAAGCTGCTTGTGGATGTGGAAGTCCAGACCGGAAACAAGGCATGCTGGGTTCGTGTGGACGACGAAGGAAACCTGACCG
>JARHYV010000075.1 GCA_029258495.1 Faecousia sp.
TCCTGCTCTTCGTCCAGGATCAGCAGCCCCATATTGTACAACGGCGCAAACACCGCCGAACGGGTGCCCACCACAACGCGGGAGTCGCCGCTGCGGATGCGTTTCCATTGGTCATAGCGCTCTCCGGCAGACAGGCTGCTGTGCAGCACTGCAACCTGCTGTCCAAAATGGGCTGCCAGCAGACTGAGCAGCTGAGGTGTCAGTCCGATCTCCGGCACAAGCAGGAGCGCACTCTTGCCTTCCTCCAGACACCGATAGATGAGTTTCAGATAAACAGAGGTCTTGCCGGAGCCGGTGACACCAAACAGCAGCGCCACACCGGGCTGCGCATCCTCCATCTGCTGCCGAAGTCCTTCATAAACCTGCTCCTGTTCCTGAGTCAGCACAAGCGGCCCATCCAGTTTTGCAGGTACGATCTCCTTGCAGCGAAGAGTCGGCCGCTGGCTCAGTGTAACATAGCCAAGCTTTTCCAACCGTTTGACTGTGGCAGTGGATGCCCCCGTAAAGTAGCACAGCTCCTTAACTGCCACCGAACCTACGCTGCAAAGCAGCTGCAGGACAGCCTTTTGCATGGCCGCTGATTTCGGCCGATGGGATGCAAACTCCATGGCTTCCTCCGCAGACGCGGCAAGCGTCGCAATTTGTTCCGACTGATCGCCGGTTCTGCGCAGGAAGTCCGACTCGGTGGTGATCCATTTCTTTCTCAGCAGGTATTTGAGTGCCGCAGTCCTCTGCTGCTCCTCCGGAACCACCTGCTTGATGGCATCGATATCCGCCTGACCGCCCAGACGCTCCAGATGCTCCAGAATTCGCTCCGCATCCGGCTGACGGATCTGCTTTCCTTTCCATGCATTATCCGGGGACAGGGTATATGTTTCCAAACTCCTGAACCACAGCCCACTGGGCAGCATGGCACGGATTGCCTCGTAGAAGGTGCAGAAATATCGCTCACGCATAAATGCAGCCAATCTCAGCATCTGCTCTGACAGCAGCGGTTCCGGATCCAGGATCTGATCGATGGGTTTCAGTTTGGACTCGTCCCCCTGGGTGATCTGCAGCACAACTCCCTCGCAGCGGCGATTGCCGGAGCCGAATGGGATCTGTACACGCATACCAACCTTCAGGGGCAGATCCTCGCCAAAGCGGTAGGAATAGGGTTTATCGATTGCAAACAAAGCAGCAGAAACAGCGATTTTCGCAATCATTCCCATCCCTCCTCCGGCGTTCATTACTTCTGATATTCTTCCTTCAGTGTTGCGGTGAGCTTGCCCTCGGCTACCTCACGGATTGCCATAGTGACAGGCTTCTCAGGGAGATCCTCTCCCAGTTCATTGGCCTCGTCTGCGATCTGGCGTGCACGCTTGGCTACCACATTGACCAGCAGATAACGGCTGTCGATCTGCTTCAGGAGATCAGCTACAGGTGGGTACAACATAATAATATTCCTCCATTATTCTTCATCGGCTTTTTCAGCCATGATATTCAAAATTTCTTGTGCGCATGCATCAGCATCCTGATTGACCACAATGTAGTCATAGCCAAAACGCTGCTCCATTTCCCATTTTGCCCGTTCCAGACGCAGTTCGATCTGCTCGGGAGAAGTATCACCCCGTCCTCTCAGGCGACGCTCCAGCTCCTCCACATCAGGGGGCATGACAAAGATCAGAGTCGCATCCGGGCAGGCAGCCTTCACATTGAACGCTCCCACCGGTTCTACATCCAATACCACATTTTTCTCCAGCAGCTTTTCAGCCAGCTGCTTTTTCGGCGTGCCGTAGAAGGTTTCATTGTGGAAATCATACTCAAGCATCTCGTCGTTTGCGATCATATCCTGAAATGCATCCACACTGACAAAGTAATAGTGGACACCGTCTTTCTCTCCGGCTCGTGGTGCTCTGGTGGTCGCAGATACCGAGAAACACAGATCATCTCTCGCCTGCATCACCTTGGCAAGCACCGTGCTCTTGCCGACACCGGATGCGCCGGAAAGCACAAACAGTTTTCCCTTGCTCATCCCTCTTCCTCCTCATAGTGTATTCCCTGCTTGTCCTGAGACCGCTCACAGATCGTTTCAGGCGCGATCGCCGACAGGATCACATGATCCGTGTCCATCAGAAGTACCGACTTGGTCTTGCGACCATAGCTGGCATCGATCAGCATCGCGCGATCTCTGGCCTCCTGAATGACACGCTTGATAGGCGCCGAATCAGGACTGACCACTGCCAGCAAGCGTCCGGCAGCAATCATATTTCCAAAACCAATGTTGATCAGTTTCATGTCTATCCTCTTTTATTCCAAATTCTGGGTCTGTTCTCGGATTTTTTCCAGTTCTGCCTTGATGTCCACCACGATCCGGGCAATTTTCACATCCGTACACTTGGAGCCGGTGGTATTGGCCTCGCGGTTCATCTCCTGCAGCAGGAAGTCCAGTTTCCGACCCACGCCGCCGCCATTGGTGAGCATGGTATCCATCTGCTCCAGATGGCTGCGGAGGCGGACGGTTTCCTCATCCACAGCGACCTTGTCTGCAAAGATCGCCGCCTCTGTAAGGATCCGGGACTCGTCGATGGACTTGTTCTCCAAAACCTCGCGCATCTTCTCCTCCAGACGCTTGCGATAGTCCGCCACAGTCTGGGGACTGGCCTGTTCTACCTGAGTGACCAAATCAAGAATGGTCGCCGCACGGCTGCGCAGATCTGCCTCCAGAGCAGCTCCTTCGACCTCTCTCATATGGTTGTAATTTGCAAGAGCCTCTTTGACCACACCCAGCAGATCCTCTTTCAGCTGCTGCTCATCAGCCTGAGGTTTTTCCACCAGAAACACATCAGGCATCCTCGCCAAAGCCGTAACACTGATGTCATCCTGTACACCATATTTTTCCACCATTTGGCGCATTGCGCTGAGGTACCCTTCCACAACAGGCTGATTCAGCGTGACCTGAACATCGGATGCAGCCTCCGCATTTACGCTTACGAAAACATCCACCTTACCACGGGACACCTCTGCCTTCACCAGCTGTTTAACTGCATCCTCGGCAAAGGAAAAAATTCTGGGCATTTTCACGGTGCAATCCAGATAGCGGTTGTTCACCGAGCGGATCTCCACCGTAAATTCCCGTCCGTTTCTTGTTTCAACGGCACGGCCGTAGCCAGTCATGCTCTTAACCAAGCCAATGACCTCCTTCACTGTTCGCTATGCCCCATTCCAGGGGCATAACCTGTAATTGTGTAAACCATTTTCTGATTTTTCGCGTGTCTGCGATCCAATGCTACCGCAAGCAGCACCCCAAGGACAAAGCCTGCGCATCCTGCCAGACCTCCGTACCCTGCCGATGCTCCCAAGGCATACCCTAGGAAGAACAGCACCATAGGGATCAGATACACCGCAGCAGCAGCCTTCAGGACGCCCGCTGTATCCGAGCTTACCGTCACCAGATCGCCCACATCGGCTCCAATGGGATTATGCGCCTGAACCAGCAGGGTTTCCTTTGCCGCTCCGCAGCCGGAGCACTTGTGGCAATCACCGGAGCAGGCACTCTGGCGGAAGTGGATCACCTCTGCATTCCCATCCGGCAGAAGTCTGTACACTTTTACGATCTGTTCCATACTCAATTTCCTTCTTAGGATTCTGATGTTTCAGCATTGGCAGGCGATACCATCACAGAAACGCTGTATTTGCCCACCGGGCCCAGATCGGGGAATTTATCCGATATAGTGATAACCGGCTCTACCATTTCAGCTCCGGTCACCGATGCCAGATTTACCTGCACGCTGATATCCGATGCCTGAACGGCAGTCACCTGATCCTCAGGGCCGCGAATGGTGATGGTCAGCATCTTTGTCAGGACATCCGCCTCCATTCCCTCAGGAACCTCAACCGTCTGGATGTTGCTGATATCAAATGTCTTTTTTCTTAAAGTTGGGAAAGAGATCGTCACGGTCGCCTTATTGACACCGCTCTCATTTGTGACCCCCTCCGGCAGAAGGATCTCAAAATCCTTCGTTGCACTGGTGGAGAAATCAGCCAAATTGACGGTACCAATCACGATCTCATTGATGGACTTCAGCACAGTTTCACTACCTGCAATGCTGATCTGCGCCGGGGACACCTGATAGGTGCAGGTAGCCTCTGTCGCGCCGCCACCGGCAACGATCTTGACCTTCAGAGGAACCTTCTTGATTGCGGAGATCCGCAGCTGAAGACGAACCTTCTCCACATTGGTGGTGACAAGTTTCACATCCAGCGGCTCCCCCTCGCTGTTTTGCAGCTCATACCGGTAGCTCTGGGAGATTGACTCGGTTCTGTTGATCAGATCCACCTTGATCGCTGCATGGTCGATCTGTTCCACAACCTCTTTTGGCCCCGCCACCTTGATCTCGCTGTAATCCAGCTCCGGTGTACCCTTGATGTAGCCATCAGGGATATTACCCTCAAATTTGATTTTAACAGGAACTTCTTTGGATACCCTCTCCGCCACTTTCACCTGGATCTGCTGAGGGTCACGCCCCTGCACGGTGATCGGCCCTGTAAGGATATCATTGGGCGGAGTCACAGAGTAGCCCACAAGATATTCACCGGGCTGTGTGATCCCGCCTAACTCTGCCACAATGGTCAGGTTTGATGCATTGATCTTATTCAGATCCGAGCGCGTGCCCGCCAATTCCACTGTCACCGTGGGATTTGGATCGGACACCAGCATCAGCTGCCGCTCAGACAATGCGTTCTGATTGTCCAGAACCACAGGAACCTTGTAATAAGGACGCGTCTGATCCGGGCTGATCACCGTGATCACATACAGCCAGAGGCCAAATGCAAGTGTGACAGCAACAAGCGCACTAATCACCTTATTTTTCATTCTGTTTCGCCTCCTTATGGCTGATCATCTGTTTCAGCCGGATCAACGGAGTCTTTTCCTGCTCCTTTTTGTCTTCTTTGCACAGCTCCTGCCGCAGCAGACGCTCCAGAGTCTGGGGGGCCAGATGCCGTTTGAGCATACCGCCGACGGCCACCGAGATCGTACCCGTTTCCTCCGAAACGATGACGATGACCGCATCGGATGCCTCACTCATGCCGACACCGGCCCTGTGCCGGGTACCTAGATCTGCACTCAGCCGATGGCTTTCAGACAGCGGCAGGACACAGCCGGCCGCTGCCACCATGCCGTCTCGGATGATCATCGCTCCATCGTGGAGCGCAGCCTTCGGGAAGAAGATATTCCGGATCAGCTGCTCTGATACCTTTCCGTCGATCACGGTGCCTGTCTTGAAATACTCATCCAGGCGCTGATTCCGGGCAAAGACGATGAGCGCACCGATTTTTTCACGGCTCATGACCTCGCAGGCCATAACGGTCTGGGCGATCACGAGCTCCATCTGCTCCACATTTTCCTTGGGACTGATCAGCTGCTTGATGCTGACACTTCCCAGATGATCCATCATGCGCCGAAGTTCCGGCTGGAACAGCACCACCAGTGAAACCATACCAACAGCAAGCACCTGGTTCAGCAGAAAGCTCAGGGTATGCAGATCCCATACCTGTGTGCACCACGCAACGATCAGCATCGCCACTACGACACCGGCGATCCGCATCGTGGTTGTAGATCGGATCATGCGGATGACTCTGTAAATTATATATGCGACGATCGCAATATCAAGGTAGTCCGACAGGGACATTGCGGACAGCTGCCTGAATAAATCCTGCAGATACTCCATAAATATCCATACCTCGCTTTTCATTTGTTATTGGGGCATTTCAGAAAATCCTGATAACTACCCTATTATCCTTACTATTATAGCGGATTGCCCCTTTAATAGCAAGAGAAAAAGTGCAAAAAAATCAACCGTTCACAGGCGGCAGCCTTGTTTGCACCGCATATCTCAGCGCTGCGATCTGCTCCCGACAGGCATCGTGTCCAAAACTGATCCGGATCGTCCCTGTATCCAGTGTGTCTGCACTTGCGTGAGCAAGAGGTGCACAGTGCAGTCCCGCCCGGACTGCGATCTCCTCCTCGGCAAGCCTCTGAGCTGCCGTTTCGCAATCCATGCCGCAGCGAAAGGACACCGTTCCCAGTTGGTTTCTTCCGGAATAGACCTCCATTCCCAGATCATTCAGCATCTGTGCCGTTTCCTGCGCCATACTCTGTTCTATCTGACCGATGTGATCCGGTGTTTCCCTCTGCACCCAGCGCAGCCCCGCAGCAAGCCCTGCGATCCCCGGAACATTCACGGTGCCTGCCTCAGCCCGATCCGGCAGAAAATCCGGCATCTCTTGACGGATCGATTCGCTCCCGGTGCCTCCCATAATCAGCGGATATGGCAGTCTTCTGCACAGCAGCAGTCCCGTACCCATCGGCCCAAGAAGTCCCTTGTGTCCGGGCATAGCAATAAAATCTGCTCCCAATTTCTGAAAATCTATCCTCAATGCGCCTGCCGATTGGGCTGCATCGATGACAAATGGCACACCAAACCGTCTGCATGCGTCTGCCATCTCCTCAATGGGCAGGATGTATCCGAAGACATTGGACACATGGGTAAAGACCGCCAGACGCGCTCCCTGCCGGAGTGCAGCGTAAAAGGCGCGCAGCGTATCTTCCGGATCAAACAGCTTTCTCCCGGCAACCACCACTCTGGCCCCCAAGCCGTGCAGCGTTCTTGTCACCGCATTATGCTCAAATCCCGAGATCACCACCTTCATCCCCGGACGAACCAAGGTGCGCAGTGCCATATTCAGCCCCTGTGTGCAATTCATGGTAAAAACCACCTGTTCCGGCTTACACCGGAACAGGGCTGCTGCCGTTTCTCGGCAGTCGTACAGGACTTCCGCGCCGGCTCTGGCAGCCTCATGGCTGCCTCTTCCGGGATTTGCGCATTGGCGCATCGCCTCGGACACAGCCGCACACACAGACTCCGGCTTTGGAAACGATGTTGCCCCGTTGTCAAGATAGATCATATCGCAGCTCCTCTACCACTCCATCAGGATAGAGCAAATAACTTTTCCGAAAAGGAATTTCTTCTTTTCTCAAAATCTGCAAGCCCTCATTCAATTCTCCCAATTTCGCCTCGACTCCATATCCGCAGCCACGCTCTTCCATCCATCGGGGTGCTCGGCGCATATGGCATCTGATCCCTGCTGCCGTAAAGACGCGTTCACACCGCTGGGCATAGGTGATGGAACGAAAAGTGATAAAAAAAGATTTCATATGTCAAAACCTCCCGAGCCAAGCTATGCCCGCAGACACAAAAAGGTTCTGAACATGCAAAAACCGCTCTGCATCACACAGAGCGGTCAATTTCTTTATTCCTCCAGAAGGCATACCGCATGGCAGCTCAGTCCTTCCATGCGTCCGGTAAAGCCCAGATGCTCTTCCGTTGTAGCCTTCACATTCACCCGGGACGGTGCAAGCTCCACTGCCTTTGCAATATTGGCGGCCATTGCCGGAATGTGGTCTTTCAGCTTGGGTTTCTGGGCGATCATAGTCACATCGATATTGCTGATGCGATATCCTGCCTCACGCACAAGCTTTGCCACCACACTCAGCAGCACCATGGAGTCTGCTCCCTTGTATTTGGGGTCTGTATCCGGAAAATGCACACCGATATCTCCCAATCCGGCTGCTCCCAGCAGCGCATCGGACACCGCATGCAGCAGCACATCTGCATCGCTGTGTCCATCCAGTCCCAAGGGATGATCGATCTTCACGCCTCCCAGGATCAGATCTCTGCCTTCCACCAGTCTGTGTACATCATAGCCATGACCAATTCTCATTTTTTCTCCTCCATCAGCATTTCCGCTACCTTCAGATCAAAGGGGGTCGTGACCTTCAGGTTGCGTTCGTCCCCGTCAACCGTTTTTACTTTCATCCCCAACAGCTCCACGGCAGAGCAATCGTCTGTGACCTCTGCTCCGGTTTCCTGAGCTTGTTTCAGCGCGGCACGGAGCAGATCGAAATCAAAAACCTGCGGTGTCTGCACCGCTCTGAGGGTGCTGCGATCCGGTGTAGCATCCACAACACCTGCCGGTGCCACCTTGATGGTGTCCTTTACCGGGATCACAGGAACTGCAGCGGCATAGCTGTTGGCCGCCCGAACCACCCTGTCGATCAGCTGCCAAGTGACCAGGGGGCGCGCCCCATCCTGTATGGCTGCCAGTTCGACCTTTTCGGACATGGTGTTCAACCCAAGACTGACCGACTCCTGACGGCTGCTGCCGCCTGCCACCACCGCCCTCACCTTTTCAAAGCCTCTGCACAGCTGTGCAATGGGTCGGATCAGATCCGGACGGGTCACGATCACGATCTCCTTGATGGCATCGCATTGCTGAAATGCGCGGACGGTGTGTACGATCATGGGCTCACCCTTCAGCGGTGCCATGACCTTGTCAATACCGCCCATCCGGGATGCGCTGCCCGCTGCCACGATCACTGCGCCGCAATACCGAAGGGACAGTGCTTTCCGGGCTAGTTTCGTATACTTGGAAATATCCATATTTTACAGCTCCATTACCAGTTGTTTGAAGAAGTTGCCCCGAACCTCAAAATTCTTGAAACGATCAAAAGATGCGCTTGCCGGAGAAAGCAGAACCACATCCCCGGGCTCTGCCGCCGCTGCCGCCTGACGGACAGTCTGAGCAAAATCCTCTTCCATGAAGATCTCAGGCATTCCTGCCTGATACTCAGGGCAGTTCACCACGGCATCGCGGATCTTCTGTGCCGTAGCACCGGTTAGGAAGAGTTTTTTTACATGTGCGCAGATCTCCGGCCCAAGAACATCGTACGGAATGTGCTTGTCATATCCGCCTGCAATCAGGATCACAGGCTCTGCAAAGCTCCTCAATCCGGAGATCGTCCGACTGGGAGAGGAGGCAATGGAGTCGTTATAAAAGCGCACGCCGTCCTTCCTGCGCACCAATTCAATGCGATGCGGCACGCCCCCAAAGGTCTTTGCCACATGGCGGATGGTATCCTTTCCCACAAGCCCATCGGTGACTGCGATGGCAGCCATGAAGTTTTCCACATTATGGACACCGGGCAGCAGGATCTCGTCTGCCTCCATGACCATTTCCTTCTTCCCGTTGTGGAGCTTGTAGATTAGACCATCCATGCAGACAACGCCGTCATTGACCCATTGTTTCCGGGAGAAATACCGGGTTGCTCCGTTGCCTTTCATTTCCGCGGTGATCTCATTGTCGGCATTGACGATCAGCAGACCGTCTGTTCCCTGAAACCGGAATACGTTCTTCTTGGCATCGATGTATTCCTGCATATCCTTGTGGACATCCAGATGGTTCGGAGCCAGATTGGTCACGACACATCTTTGGGCGCTGCGCTCCATATCCATCAGCTGAAAGGAGCTCAGCTCCACCACCGCATAATCCTCCGGAGTCATCATTGGGATACTGGAAAGCAGCGGTGTGCCGATGTTGCCCCCCAGCCACACCTTCTTTCCTTCAGTCTTCAGCAGCTCCGAAACCAGGGTGGTGGTGGTAGTCTTTCCGTCTGAACCTGTCACCGCAATGGTATTGCAGGGACATAATTCAAAAAAGACTTCCATTTCCGATGTGATTTTTGCGCCGCTTTTCCGGAGGCCCTCCAGGGCAGGATTTGCAGGGTGCATCCCCGGAGTGCGAAACACCAGATCCGCCTGTAATTCGCGCAGGTAATCCGCTCCCACATGGAGCTCTGCCCCCTGTTTTTCCAGATCCAAGACCTCTTCATCCAGATTTTCCCGTTCCGTTCGGTCGCAGCCGATCACA
>JARHYV010000167.1 GCA_029258495.1 Faecousia sp.
AGCATGAACATTGATGCAGTGTGTACAGACGGCAGTGTGGTGCGTATCTTTGAAAAGGGTAACTGGGCATTCTGATCCTTTTGGTAAAATTAGAAAAAAATCAAAAAAACGCTTGCATTCTATCTAAGAATGTGTTATGATAGCTGAGCGATTGAAATTGCTGAGGGCGATTATGCCCTTTTACGAACATTCAGAAAGAGGTGAACAACATGAAGGAAGGTATCCATCCCAATTACGAACAGACTACGATTCGCTGCGCTTGTGGCAATGTCTTTACCACTGGTTCCACCAAGAAGGACATCAAGGTTGAAATCTGCTCTAAGTGCCACCCTTTCTATACCGGCAAGCAGAAGCTGGTTGACACCGGTGGACGTGTTGACCGTTTCAACAAGCGTTTTGGCCTGAAGTAAGACCTAAAGCCCGCACTGCGATAGTAGTGCGGGCTTTTTATATCTTTTTGACGATTTTTGGCGGTTGATCCGCGAGGTGATATATGGAGTTACAATTTGAAGAACATGTTCAGGAGCGTGCGGTACTGGTTGGACTGAATGCGGACTGCTTCAAGGCAGACCAGACTGCAACAGATGAAACACTGGAGGAGTTGGAGGCACTGCTGGAAACGGCGGGGGGGTTCTGCACCGCAAAAGTCCTGCAAAACCGCCATACTCCGGATGCTCACAGCTTTATCGGAGAAGGTAAAGCACAGGAGGTGCGGATGCTCATTGAAGCAACAGCATCTACCATGGCTGTTTTTGATAATGAGCTTTCTGCCGGGCAGATCCGTGCCCTTGAGGAGATCCTGGGTGTGACGGTATTGGATCGAAGTGCATTGATTTTGGATATCTTTGCTCAGCGAGCCAAGACCAGAGAAGGACGACTTCAGGTCGAGCTTGCTCAGTACAAATATCTGCTGCCCCGATTGTCCGGGATGGGCACCAGTCTGTCCAGACAAGGCGGCGGTATCGGAACCAGAGGCCCCGGCGAAACAAAACTTGAGTCTGACCGCCGTCACATTCGCGAGCGGATCGCCCGTCTGGAAGGAGAACTGAAACAGGTTCGACAGGTACGGGGTGTCCAGAGAGAACGACGGATGAAGAATTCTGTACCGGTCGTAGCCATTGTGGGGTATACAAATGCGGGGAAATCCACGCTGCTCAATCAGCTGACCGGTGCAGGGATCCCTGCGAATAACCGTCTGTTTGATACACTGGATACAACCTCCCGTCAGCTTACGGTGTCGGATAATCTGGATGTGATTTTGTCTGATACGGTTGGATTTATTGCAAAGCTGCCCCATCATCTGGTGGATGCATTCCGTGCGACCTTGGAGGAGCTGGAATATGCAGATGTGCTGCTGCATGTGATCGATTCTGCCGATCCCCATCGTCAGGAGCATATTCAGGTGGTGGAGAAACTGATCGCGCAGCTTGCAAAGGAGGGAACTCCGGTCATCAACTGCTATAACAAGGCAGATCTGGTGGAGCCTACGGATATCCCTATCGGGGAAGATGTGGTTGCGATCTCTGCAAAAAGCGGCGGAAATATGAATGGGCTGCTGAAAGCCATAGAGAAGGCTCTGGATCAGGGGCTGCACCATGTCCGGATCTGCCTTCCGTATGCCATGGGCGGCATGGTGGAAACGCTCCATGATGGGGCTCAGGTGAAAAGCGTTGATTACACGGCAGACGGGATCGAGATCGAAACCGTGGTGGATGAGATCCTCTATGGCCGTGTGCGAGAATATGTGATTGAGGAGCTGTAAAATTCATGGAAGAATATCTGGTGCCGACTGGCTATGGTGAAGATGAATTTATAGAAAAAAAGTCCCGTTTTATCGGCCGGGTATGGCCGGTAGAAACAGAGCAGGAGGCACTGGATCGCATTCAGGAGATGAAAAAGCAGCATTACGATGCGACCCACAACTGCTGGGCCTACATCATCAAGGATGGAGCGGTTCGATTTTCTGATGATGGCGAGCCGGGGGGTACAGCAGGAATGCCCATGATGCAGGTGCTGCAGCGAGAGGGGCTTTCCAATATCGTGTGTGTCGTGACCCGGTATTTCGGGGGCATCCTGTTGGGGGCAGGCGGATTGGTGCGTGCCTATACAAAGGGTGCCAAGATCGCTGTTGACGCGGCAGGGAAATCCATGAAACGGGTATGGACGGTGCTGTACGTGCCGTGCCCATACAATTTCTATGAACGGGTCAAGCTCGAGGTTGCTGCGTTTGGCGGGATCATCCGCGATACGCAGTTCACGGCAGAGGTGGAGCTGGAGATCCTTGTGCCACAGGCACAGGGAGTTCCGTTTTTGGAGCGGCTGATCGATATGTCAGCCGGGACTCTGGAAGGAATGGAGATCGGTCAGGAATATCGGGCGTTCCCGATAACGGAATAATTACATACAGGAGGTATTGTCATGTCAGTTCGTGCGTTTTTGGAACAGCAGGAGCATCTTTACTTGGATCCTAGAGCAGCATTTTCAAACGAAAGCAAAGGCAGGCCGATACCGGAAGAGGTGTGCGACGACGAAGTCCGCACCTGTTATCAGCGGGATGTTGATCGGATCATCCATTCCAAGGCATTTCGGCGGCTCATGCACAAGACGCAGGTGTTTTTGAGTCCGGAGGGTGACCATTATCGAACCAGAATGACCCATACGATCGAGGTCGCGCGGATTGCGCGAACCATCGCCCGAGCCCTGCGTCTGAACGAAGATCTTACCGAGGCCATCGCAATGGGGCACGATCTGGGGCATACGCCCTTTGGGCATGCAGGAGAATTGGCTCTGACGGAGGCAATGGGAGTTCCGTTCCGCCACAATGAGCAGAGCTTACGCGTGGTGGATGTTTTGGAGAAAAACGGAGAAGGTCTGAACCTTTCCGAGGAGGTGCGCATGGGGATCGTCGGGCACACGGGTGCTTATATCCCCGAAACACTGGAAGGTCAGATCGTGCGCCGCTCGGATCAGATCGCATATGTAAATCACGATATTGATGATGCAATGCGTGCCGGGATCCTGACCAATGACGATATCCCGGAGTCCATTTCCCGTCTGCTGGGGTATACCCATAAGAATCGGATCAACACACTGGTGTGCGATATGATATCGACCTCCCGAGAAATGGGGGTTCTGTCCATGTCGAAGGACGTGGAAACAGCTCTCAGGGATCTTCGGGCATTTATGTTTGAGCATGTCTATCGAAATCCCATTGCTAAGGCACAGGAATGCAAGGCTCGTGATATGCTGCAGCGCCTGTACGAGTATTATGTGGCAAATCCTGACGCACTTCCTCCGGATTTTCAGCCGCAGCTCAGCTTTGATGGAATGGAGCGAACCGTTTGCGATTATATTGCAGGCATGACCGATAAATATGCAGTTGATAAATATGCGGAACTTTTCATCCCGTCGGGGTGGAATGTTCGGGGATAGTGTGTTATAATAAAGAGAAAAATCATTTGAAGGAGAATCGGGATGAAGAAGAGAACCGTTTGGGCGACGGTCATGGCTGCGCTGAGCATACTGGCGGTCATGGTGGCATCAAGCCCTGTTTCTGTGCGAGTGTTTCGGACACAGAGCGGTACAATGGGTGTGTATTCTTTTTTTCAGTTTATTGAAGATGCACCTGCGGCAATGTGCCTGCTCTATGCCGGAATTTGCAGCGGCATCACGCTGATGATCTCCGTTGCCTATCTGATCAGGAAAAAAACAGGATGGCTGAAGGGAATTTTGGGTTTCGCCTTCGCATCTGCCACACTGGCGGTACTGCCGCTGCTTATCAGATCTGAGCCGATGGTTCTGCCCAATATGGCGCATCCGCTTGCAATGACCTGTGTGTGCGTAGTGGCTATTTTGCTGCTGCGCTCACAACGATTTGCATCGGATGAACCCAAGGGCGAAAGACTGGGATAAGTTTTATTCAAATCATGGAAAGGAGTGGTTTCTTTGGCATTTTCACGGGCGTTCTTGGATGAATTGGAGGCTCGCAATCCAATCGAAGATGTCGTCGGACATTATGTGAGCCTGAAACCCCGTGGGTCAAATCTGTTTGGGCTCTGCCCGTTCCATGGTGAAAAGACCGCTTCTTTTTCGGTAGCACCGGATAAGGGGATCTATTACTGCTTTGGCTGTCACAAGGGCGGCAATGTGTTCAATTTCATGATGGAGATCGAAGGTCTGACCTACCCCGATGCGGTGAGAGCCCTTGCAAAACGGGTCGGGATGGAAGTGCCGGAGGATGAGCAGTACCAGAGCCGCTATCGCCATCAAGAGCGTCTGTGGGCGCTGAGTAAAGAGGCGGCCCGGTTCTTTCGGGCGCAGCTGTTCAGTCCGGCCGGTGCACAGGGACTTGCCTATGCCCAGCAGCGCGGTATGCCGAAAGCGACCCTGACAACCTTTGGCGTGGGATTTGCGCCGAATGCATGGTCGGCACTGACGGATGCCATGCGGAAAAAAGGCTATACCGATCAGGAACTGATTGACTCCGGACTGGTATCGGAAAAAGGCGGCCGGATCTTTGACCGTTTCCGCAACAGGCTGATGTTTCCCATCATAGATGTGCGGGGGAATGTGATCGGATTTGGCGGACGGGTCATGGATGACTCGACTCCGAAGTACCTGAATTCTCCGGAAACAGAGATATTTAATAAGCGAAAGAACCTGTTTGGATTGAATTTGGCGAAGAAATCCAAGTTGGGCTATCTGATCCTTGTAGAGGGGTATATGGATGCGGTATCTTTGCATCAGTATGGCTTTGACTGTGCGGTGGCCTCCTTGGGAACCAGTCTGACTGAGGAGCATGCGGCACTGCTCAGCCGTTATACGGAACAAGTCATCCTGATCTATGACGGAGATACGGCAGGGCAGCGCGCCACAAAACGCGCGATCCCTATGCTCGAAAAGGTCGGTCTTCAGGTAAAGGTGCTCCAGATGAAGGGGGCAAAGGATCCGGACGAATTCTTGAAAAAATTCGGTGCAGACAGATTTAAGCTGCTGCTTGAGGGTGCCTCGAACCGTGTGGAATATCAGCTGAATGCCATCGCAAGAAAATATGACATCCGCGAGGACGATCAACGGGTGAAATTCATTCAGGAATGTGCGCTGCTGATCAGCGCACTGCCCAGTTCTGTGCAGCAGGAGGTCTATGGCAACCGTGTTGCGGAGGTCGGCGGCATCAGTTTTGAGGCGATGAAGATGGAAATTGCCAAGGCGAATAAAAATCGGATCCGTCGAGAGAAGAAGTTACAGGAGAAAAAGGATCTGGCACCTGTGCAGGCGGTTCAGCCCAAAAGCCGCACCATCCGATATGACGATGTGAAGTCTGCCATGGCAGAAGAAGGCGTGATCGGACAGGGGCTGCGGGAGCCGGCACTGTTCGACCTGTGCGGTGACTTGAGAGCATCGGATTTTTCGTCTTCGCTGTTGGGGCGTGTTTATGAACAGCTGCGGGCTTGCCAGAGCAGAGGGCTGCGAGTGGAGCTGTCTTCTCTGGAGGGCTTTGAACTGGACGAGATGTCCCATATTGCGGGTATCCTTCAGCGGCAGTCCGGCCCTGTCAATGAGCAGGCAATGAAAGATTATATTGCAACAATTCGTGCAGAGGCACAGAAACGCGGTGTTCACACGGAAGACGATTTGCTTGCACTGCGCAATAAGTTAAAAGAAAGCAAAGGGTATAAGGTATGACACCTGTATTGCAGGATCAAGAAAAACCGAACACTCCGGTCAGCTCCGGCGATGATGATGTACGCCAGTACCTGCAGGAGATCCGGGCATATCCCCGGCTGACTCTGGAGCAGGAGCAGCAGATCGCCCGCAAATGCGCACAGGGCGACGAAGAGGCAATTCGCCAGATGGTGAATTCCAATCTTCGTTTGGTTGTGAGCGTAGCACGGGAATATGCAGGTCGGGGAGTCCCGTTACTGGATCTGATCCAGGAGGGATCGATCGGCTTGCTTGTTGCGGCTAAGAAATTTGACTATACCATGGAGTATCGGTTTTCTACATACGCAACCAAATGGATCCGGCAGCGGATTACAAGATATCTGACAGATCACGGCGGCTTGATCCGTGTGCCGGCTCATACGGCAGAGCGGATGCGCAAGGTAGCCATGGTAAAAAATGCACTGATCCAGGAAACGGGGCAGGAACCCACAGAGGCAGAGGTTGCGGCACGCTCCGGCATTCCGGAACCAAAGGTTGCGCAGCTGCTGAAACTGGCACCCGAGACCTGCTCGTTGGATGCACCTGTGGGAGCAGACGGAGAGGGCACCATGGGTAGTCTGCTGCCTACCAATGAAACCGCTGAACCTCAGGCAGAATTGGTTCGTCAGGAACTTGTATCTCTGCTAGACGGACTGCTTGCCCAATTAACAGACAGGCAGAAACAGATCCTGCGCCTCCGGTTTGGAATGGAGGACGGTGTCTGTTATACCCTTGAGGAAATCGGAAAAATGCTAGGAATATCCAAGGA
>JARHYV010000128.1 GCA_029258495.1 Faecousia sp.
CTATGAGCAGACGGGAACTCCCAGTGAGATCCTGGAGGCTGCCGAGAAAAAGATCTATGCCCTGCGCAAGGGCGAGCGAACCGACTCTCTGGAGCATATCGGCACAGTTCTGCACAAGGTTTTTGACCATCTGAACGAACTGAGTATGTCGGACTCCGCCATCCCGGGACTGTCTACCGGACTGCGGGATCTGGATACCAAGATCAATGGTCTGAACAAATCGGATCTGCTGCTGATCGCTGCCCGTCCTGCCATGGGTAAGACTTCCTTTGCGCTGAACATTGGGCTGAATGTGGCGAAGAAATATAAATCCACGGTCGCCATGTTCTCGTTGGAAATGTCCCGCGAGCAGCTTGCCATGCGTCTGCTCTCCGGTGAGAGCTTTGTGGACAGCCAGAAGATGCTCACAGGTAAGCTGGCGGATGAGGAGTGGACAAAACTGGCGATGGCATCCACATCCCTGAGCCAGACCGATATCCGTGTGGACGACAATCCATCCATCACGGTGGCGGAAATGAATGCAAAGCTCCGCCGGGTGGATAATTTGGGTCTGGTCATCATCGACTACCTTCAGCTGATGACAGGCTCCGGCTACGGCAAGCAGTCGGAAAACCGTGTTCAGGTGGTGGGCGAGATCTCCCGTTCCCTCAAGATCATGGCGAAGGAACTGAATGTGCCGGTCATCTGTCTGAGTCAGCTGTCCCGTGCGGTGGAAAGCCGTACGGATAAGCGGCCCATCATGTCTGACCTGCGTGAATCCGGTGCAATCGAGCAGGACGCTGATGCGATCTTGTTTCTGTACCGTGACGACTATTATAATGAAAATTCCGAAGAGAAAAATGTGGCAGAATGCATCGTGGCAAAGAATCGTCACGGTGAAACGGGAACGGTAAAGCTCCAGTGGCTGCCGCAGTTTACAACATTTGCGGATCGGGAGTGGAAACATGCTGAATAAGCTCTCGGCAGCCATTGCCCGCTACGGCATGCTCTCAGGTGGAGAAACCGTGATCTGTGCGGTTTCCGGCGGAGCCGACTCCATGGCACTGCTTTGGGGCATGTACCTGCTGAGAGAAAAATTGGGGATCCATGTGGAGGCTGCCCACTTTAACCACCATCTCCGTGGAGAAGAATCCCGGAGGGACGCGGATTTTGTCAGGGAATTCTGCGATTTCCACAGCATTGTCCTGCACATGGGGCAGGGACAGGTGACCTCCGGCGCAAAGGGTCTGGAGGCGGCTGCAAGAGAGGCAAGATACGATTTCCTGAACAGTCTGGACGGGGTGATCGCAACAGCTCATACGGCGGATGACAATGCCGAAACGGTGCTGATGCATCTGATCCGAGGGACAGGTCTTCGGGGATTGGGAGGCATCACCCCCACCAATGGTCGGCTGATCCGTCCCATGCTGGATATCACCCGGCAGGAGGTGGATGCGTTCCTTGCGGAGAACTATATCGATCATGTCGAGGATAGCTCCAACGGTACCGATGCCTTC
The DNA here is from genome assembly GCA_029258495.1 of Faecousia sp. GTDB lineage: Bacteria > Bacillota > Clostridia > Oscillospirales > Oscillospiraceae > Faecousia. The sequence continues at coordinate 1,497 of JARHYV010000128.1, forward strand.
CTGAGAAACCGCATCCGACACCGTGTGATGCCCCTGCTGCAGGCGGAAAATCCCAGTATCGGGCTGAACCTGTCGGCAATGGCGCAGCGATTGCGGCAGGAGGAGGCACTGATGCAGGAGCTTGCGGATGCAGTGGATGTGCACGATGTTGCACAGCTGCGCAGCCTGCCTCCGGCGATGGTGCGCAGGGCAATGGAGCGGCTGCTGAAACAGTCCGGGATGCCGGAGCCAAGTGCAAGCCACATCGCACAGGCGCAGGCACTGGTCTGGACGGAAAAGCCCTCTGCTTTTTCCGTGTTTCCCGGTGGACTGACCCTCAGACGGAACTATGACCGACTTGAGGTGGGGCAGGAGCCTGTGGTTTTGGAGCCTGCGGAGCTGCCCATAGACGGGACGCTTGTTCTGGAGCAGATCGGCGTGGCTGTTCGCTGCCGCATGGCAGAGGAAACGAAGAACCTTCCAAATGAATTTACCGTGTGTCCTGCGGGACGCATGGTGGTTCGCAGCCGGATATCCGGCGATGCCATGCGGTTTTCCGGGGGTACGAAATCCCTGAAAAAGCAGTTTGCCGACCGGAAGATCCCGGCAGCGCAGCGACTGGCGATCCCGGTGGTGGCAGACGAACAGGGTGTCCTGGGGGTGTGCGGCTTTGGAGCCAATCTGGATCGGATCCACGGGCGACCGCTTGTTTGCATCTCTTTTGAAGAAATTACCCCGATGGGGATTTTATAAACAGAAAAGTTTACAGAAATGAGGCTATGTGATATGCAAAATGATATTCAGAAGATCCTGCTGACCGAAGAGCAGATCAAGACCCGCATTGCGGAGCTGGGCAGAGAGCTGTCCAAGGAATATGCCGGGAAGAACCCGATTTTCGTGGGTGTTCTCAAGGGTGTCGTGGTATTCTATGCGGATATGATCCGCGCCATCGATGTACCCTGCCAGCTGGATTTCATGTGGATCTCCTCCTACGAGGGTACGGAGTCCAGCGGCAAGATGGTGGTGAAGAAGGATGTGTCTGCCGATATCACCGGACGCCATGTGGTGATCCTTGAGGATATCTTTGATACCGGCAATTCTCTGGACTACACCTATAAGCATCTGCTGGAAAAGAACCCTGCCTCCCTGAAGATCTGCACGCTGCTGGATAAGCCCGAGCGCCGCAGACCGGAGATCACGCTGAAGGCGGATTACACCGGATTTGTGATCCCCAACGAATTTGTGGTGGGCTACGGCTTGGATTACAACGAATACTACCGGAACCTGCCTTATGTGGGGATCCTGAAGCCCGAGGCTTATCAAAACAAGTAAGGAGCTATATCTATTTTGAAAACCCGTAAATATTTACCGATGATAATTTATGTCGTCCTGCTGTTCCTGCTGTCGAGCTGGCTGCTGAACATATTTCAGGATGGACAGAATGGTCTGCCGTATTCTCAGATCGTTGAGATGTTTGAGCAGGAAAATGTGAGGAGCTTTACGGTTCAGGGCAACAAGATCGAGCTGAACCTGTACGAGCCTTACGAAGGGGAGAAACGCATCATTGCCTCCCTTGGGGATCGGGATGCCTTCCATTCGGATCTGGACGAGCTGATCCGCCGTCAGAGCGAAAAAGGCATTCTGGAGGGCTATACCTTCCTGCCTGTGGAGCAGTCCAGACCCATGGACTATGTGATGCCCCTGCTGGTGGCAGGCGGCGTGCTGCTGCTGGTGTGGTTTTTGATGATGAGCAAACTCAGCGGCAACAATCCGCTGTCCAATTTCGGCAAGGCGCGCACCGTCCTGGGCGCATCCGATGGGCGCAAGGTCACATTTGATGATGTTGCCGGAGCGGATGAAGAGAAGGCAGAATTGCAGGAAGTGGTCGAATTCCTGAGAAATCCCAAGAAATTCAACGAGATGGGTGCACGCATCCCCCACGGCATCCTGCTTGTAGGCCCTCCGGGCACCGGTAAGACGCTGCTTGCCCGTGCCGTTGCCGGTGAAGCGGATGTGCAGTTTTTGTCCATCTCCGGCTCTGATTTCGTGGAGATGTATGTAGGTGTCGGCGCAAGCCGTGTGAGAGATCTGTTCGATCAGGCGAAGAAAATGGCGCCTGCCATCATCTTTATCGACGAGATCGATGCCGTGGGCCGCAAGCGCGGCTCCGGTGTAGGCGGTGGTCACGACGAAAAAGAGCAGACCCTGAACCAGATGCTGGTAGAAATGGACGGTTTCGGCAAAACAGAAGGTGTGATCGTTCTGGCTGCCACCAACCGTCCGGACATTCTGGATCCGGCGCTGCGCCGTCCGGGTCGGTTTGACCGGGAGATCTTTGTGGGTGTGCCGGACTCCAAGGGCCGTGAGGCGATCCTGAAAGTCCATGCAAGGGATAAGCGTCTGGGGGACGATGTTTCCCTGAAGACCATTGCAATGGCGACCTCCGGCTTTACCGGAGCAGATCTGCAGAACCTGCTGAATGAGGCCGCCATCCTTGCGACCCGTGCCGACCGCCCGGTCATCACAATGGGGGATCTGGATGAGGCGATGATGAAGGTCATTGCAGGCCCCGAAAAGCGCAGCCGTCTGCGCCGTGCAAGGGACATCCGGCTGACGGCTGTCCATGAGGCAGGTCATGCCGTGGCAATGTACTATCTGCCGACCCATGATCCCGTGCATCAGATCAGCGTGATCCCCCGCGGTCAGGCTTTGGGTCTGACATGGAGCATGCCTGAGGATGAGGCGGCACATGTGACCAGAAACGAAATGTACGAGGACATCGTGGGACTTCTGGGCGGACGCGTGGCAGAGGATATCACCTTCGGGGATGTGTCCACCGGAGCATCCAACGATATCGACAGAGCCTCCCAGCTGGCTCGGGACATGGTTTCCCGCTACGGCATGTGTGATGCACTGGGAACGGTGTCCTATAACTCCGATGATGAGGTCTTTATCGGCGGCAGCTATGGAAAGACCAAGAGCTATTCCGAAAAGGTGGCAGGGATCATCGATGACGAAGTCAAAAAGCTGATGGATAAGGCCTATGCCCAGTGCCGCCAGATCCTGACCGAGCATGGGGATAAGCTCACCGAAGTGGCAGATTTTCTGGTAGAGCACGAGATCATGTCCGGAAAGCAGTTTGCCGACTGCATGGAAGGCCGTGTCGTCGATACGCAGGAGCAGGGCTCTTTGTTCGATTCCTACGAGGAGAAAGACGGAGAGTGATCGGCTCTGCACCGTGGAATTCGGGCAGTCGGATCGCCGGATGTCCTTCGACGGAAAACTGAAAATCAAAAAACAGTTCTCGCACAATGGGTGTGAGAACTGTTTTTTTGCAGGATAGGGGTGATTGATGCATTCGTGCAGTCAATTCTGAGCGCCGGCACAGCGTTCATCCGGCGGCAGTGGGAGCGGAAACGGCGGCTGCCTGCAAGAATTGTACAGTTTATCGGACGCTTATTGCGGTATGGTAGGACTGCCCACAAAAAGCATCGGATCAGCTCCGGCTGTTCCGAAATCGGGCGGCAGGAGGGAACGATGATACGCAGAATGCTGTATATCTTTTTCGGGTTCTGGTATTCATTGCTGTTCAGACGCAATGATTTTTGATGCTCCCAGATCTCCCGGGAAGAACATATCGCCGCAAGAACAGTCCCTGTGCAGGGGCTGTTTTTTGCGTAAGAGTGGATTTTTCTGTACCCGTGTGATATGATTTTACGAGAAAATGATGCACAGGCGTTGGGATAGGAGGTCATCGTGAGCAAAAAGAAACACAAGCAGAAGAAAAAAGCGAAATGTTACCATCCGGAATCCCAGCGGCAGCTGAAATCCTCTTGGGGAGCAGCGGTGCAGTCGTGCGTGAAGGAGCATTATCTGAATGTTCGGGGGAGCCACTTCATAGACTGCTACGAAGACGATCTGAGCGAGGAAGGTCTGCGGAAAAAGGATCTGATCACCGGGCCGAGATTTATCCTGTTGGCGGTGCTTCTGGGGCTGCTGCCGGTTTGGGTGTGGGAGGATATCCTGCAATGGCCTGCGGCGGAACGGATCATTGTGGTCATTATTTTGGAGGCTGCGGCTGTCGGCATAGGGATCTTCGGACTCCGGATCATCGTGGATGCCGTCCGGAGAAAACCAAGGTGAGCCGGCACAGCCATACAGCAGATGGGACAAATACGGATGTTTACGACAGAAAGGAATGGTCTTATGCGTTTTCAGGAATTGGCGGAAAAGAGGTTTTCCTGCAGAAAGTTTTCGGACAGAAAAGTGGAGGATGAACTGGTAGAGCAGATCATCAAGGCGGGGATCGCTGCGCCGACAGCGGTGAATACACAGCCGTTCAGGATCTTCTGGCTCCGCTCGGAGCAGATCAAGGAAGATCTTCGTCAGGTGTGCAGATACACCTTCGGCGCCGATACCTTCCTGTTGGTGGGATACAGGGAGGAAGAGGGCTGGGTGCGGCCCTTCGATCAGCGGAATTTTGCGGATATTGATGCGGGGATCGTGGCAACGCATATGATGATGGAGATCGAGGATCTGGGGCTCAGCACCACTTGGGTGGGTTATTTTGATGCCGCTCGTTTGCAGCAGCTGCACCCGCAGCTGCTGGGATATCACCTGATCGCGCTGTTCCCCATCGGCTATGCCGCAGAGGATGCAGTCCCTTCGCATCTGCACTTCAAGCGCAAATCCTCCAAAGAGCTTGTGGAGTGCCTTTGAGCGCCGGGCGCAGCAGGCTTTGCAGGAAGGATCTCACGACAGGAGGAAATGAAATTTGAAACAGACTAAGACCAATGCCATGCGGATGCTGGATCGCCAGAAGATCCGTTATGAGTTACGGGAATTTCCATTGGATGGACAGAAGGCGGCAGATCATCTGCATCTTCCGCCGTCCATGATTTTCAAAACACTGGTGACAACAGACACCATGGGCGGATATTTTGTCTTTTGTGTGCCCACCAGTGAGGAACTGGATCTCAAAAAGGCGGCTAAGGCAGCCGGAGTCAAGCGCATCGAGATGCTCAAGCAGAAGGATCTGCTGCCCCTGACTGGGTATATCCATGGCGGATGCTCGCCGGTGGGCATGAAAAAGCAGTTCCCCACCATTCTGGATGAAAGTGCCCGGCAGTGGGAAACCATTGTGGTATCGGCAGGACATGTGGGGATGCTGATGGAATTGGCGCCGTCCGATCTGATCCGGGCCGTGGGTGCGGAACTGGAAAGCATCACGAAATAAGAGAATATGGCTTTCCGTGATCGGATCGGCTGAATATCCCCCTCTGGGAGCGCGAGTACTCGCGCTCCTATTTTGATCCGCAAGTGGTGAAAGCCCCATCAGCGCATATCAAAGCAGGATGGAACGGAAGAAACCGCTATACAGAGCGGTTCCGATGGTTACAGCCTGCAAAATTGCTCTTGACAAGTCCGGCAGAAAATAGTATAGTTGCTTTCGGTGGTTAGCGTGAACTAACCAAAGAAGGGATACCAGAGCCAAGCTGCCTGATAAAGGCAGTGCGCTGGAATTTTTGCGGTCTTTGCAGCAGCAAGGACTTTTTCAATGACTTTGGTTAGTGTAAGCTAACTGATGGTTAAGCGTTAGGTTAGTCAAGACTAACACGGAATGAGTAAAACAGATTTCTGGAGGATCGTTATGAAACCAAAGACACGAAAGGCATTGAAAAAGTCCTT
>JARHYV010000191.1 GCA_029258495.1 Faecousia sp.
TCCTTGATGATGCTGTATTTCTCTGTCCGGATCATTTCCTGACGGCCTGCCATATTCTGAAACGCCTCAAGACTCCGGCTGATGTTTTCCGGCTTGACCCCCAGCTGCAAGCCTACCGCAATCGCAGCCATTGCATCCATCACAAAGTGATTTCCTTCCACCGGCAGCGTGACGGCAAAATCCTGCCCCTGCCACTTTACGCGAAAAGCGATCTGACCGGAGCTCACCACAATATCATCCGCCAAGACCTCCACATGCGGGTTCATTGCACCGAAACAGATACAGGGTCTGCGCATGTTGTGAACCTTCCACAGCAGGCGGTCATCGCCATTCAGGATCACTGTGCCGTCAGGCTGCATACCTTCCAAAATCTCCAGTTTTGCCTGCAGGATCCCCTCCTGCGAGCCCAGATACTCCATATGCATGGTGCCGATATTGATGATCACCGCAAGATCCGGCTGAGCAATGGAAGACAGGTATGCCATCTCGCGAAAATGGTTCATCCCCATCTCAAGAACAGCCACCTGCGTATCCTCCGGCATAGACAGGATCGCCATGGGCATCCCGATGTCATTATTATGATTCACGGGAGTTTTCCCTGTTTTGAATGTGCTCTCCAGAACTGCTGCCACCATTTCCTTTGTGGTGGACTTGCCTACCGAACCTGTGATACCAACCACCTTCATACCGATCCGGCAGCGCTCACCCCGAGCGATATCCCCCAGAGCGATACGGGGATCTTCGACCACGATGGCAGGATAATCCCCGTCACAGTGACTACATAGGATCGCCGCAGCATTTCGTTCCAGAGCCGCCGGAATAAAATCGTGACCATCCCGTGCCCCCTTCAGGGCAACGAACAGCTCGCCGCCTTTCATGTTTCTGGTGTCGTTGCAGGCTCCCAGAAAGGTAACATCCTTATATTTTTCATCGATTTTGCCGCCGCACCATACAGCAGCCTTCTCCAATGTGATTCTACCCATCTTAGCTCCTCATTTCCTGCAGATGTGCGGCAACCTCTTCGCGTTCATCCAGATGATGCTTTACACCGCAGATCTCCTGATATGTTTCGTGGCCCTTGCCTGCCAGAACGATAATGTCATCTGCCTTTGCAATGTCCATTGCCCGACGGATCGCTTTTCGGCGATCCACAACTACCTCAAAATCTCCGCCGGACTCTTTTGCCCCGGGAACGATATCTGCAATGATCGCCTCCGGATCCTCGGTACGGGGATTGTCAGAAGTAATGATTGAAAGATCTGCCAGTTCCGTTCCGATTTTTCCCATAATGGGTCTTTTAATAGGATCACGGTCGCCGCCGCATCCGAATACCGCAATGACCCTGCCCTTGCAGAACCCCTTTACCGCGGAAAGTACATTTTCCAGTCCGTCAGGTGTGTGGGCATAGTCGATCAGGACGGTGTAGTCCGTACCGGGTGTCGGCACCACTTCCACTCTGCCCTTTACCCCGGGCGCATCCGCCAGAGCAGCCGCAGCATCCTTCAGGGAGATCCCCGCACTTACCGCCAGACCAAGTACCGTCAGTGCATTATATACCGTAAATCTACCGGGAATACCAAGCCGTACGCCCACAGTTTCCGACCCCAGAACTGCATCGAAACATACACCGTCTGCATTCAGACGAATGTTTTTTGCCATCAGATCGCCCGTTCCGGCAATCGAGGTGGTCAGCACCTCGCAGGCTGCTGCCTCCATCATTCGGGATGAATAGGCATCGTCTGCATTGATCACACCCTTATCGCATCTGCGGAAGAGCTCTGCCTTTGTCATGCAGTAATTTTCCATGGTCTTGTGGAAATCCAGATGATCCTCTGTCAGGTTGGTAAAGGCTGCTGCCGTGAAACGGATGCCGCCGACACGCTCCAGAGCAATGGCATGGGAGGAAACCTCCATCACCACATGGGTGCAGCCTGCATCGCGCATCTGCGCAAACAGCCCCTGCAATTCAAGGCTTTCCGGAGTCGTGCGCTCCGTTGGGATCTGCACATCGCCGATCATGTTGGCCATCGTGCCGATCAAGCCAACCTTTGCACCGATGGTGCGCTCCAAAACATGCTTGAGCAGCAGGGTCGCCGAGGTTTTTCCGTTTGTTCCGGTAATGCCGATGATCTGCATCGACTGTGCCGGATTTCCATAGAAATTACAGCTGATCAGCGCAAGCGCAAGTCGGTCTGACGCAACCAGAACATACGGCACATCCTCATCGGGTTTTTTTGCCGTCACAATGACGGCTGCGCCTTTTTCCATCGCCATGGGAATAAATCGATTTCCATCCGAGGCAAGCCCCGATACCGCTACAAACAGGCTGTTTGGGGTTACCTTACGAGAATCATAAGCCACTGCTGTAATTTCGGTCTGCATATCCACATTGGATGCCAGCACCGATACATTCTGCAATAAATCTTGAAGTTGCATGGTATTCTCCTTTGATTGCGCTAATCATGCGCAGATGGATCAGTAAATTGTATTCGGACGACACTTCCTCTTTCCGCCTGAGCATCCGGCTCAGGCTGCTGAGTCAGCACCTGAAGGGGCAGTGTCATATCCGGATTTCCTTCAAGCTGAAGATACAC
>JARHYV010000095.1 GCA_029258495.1 Faecousia sp.
CTGTCATTGCTGCTTTCTGCCTGTTCCGGTGCAAAGATCGTAAGGAGTCCTTGCCCAACGGGCAGCTGCATATCCTGACTCACCGGACAAAACTCCACTTTATCCGAGACCTTTTGGAGCCGTGCCACAAACCCGTCCATTCCCTCTACATCAGGCAGATAGATCCGGGACACATCTACGCGCTGCATCAGATACTCTGCACCGCCGATGTGATCCTCATCATAGTGGCTGAGGATCAGTCCGTCGAGACGGAAGATCCCCTGACTCAGCAGGGTTCTGGCTGCATAATCTCCTGCATCCTTACCATAGCTGCCACCACAGTCTACCATATAGGTTTGCCCGTTGCACTGCACCAGAATGCACTGTCCCTGCCCGATATTCAAAGCCGTCACACGGTAGTCATCCATCCGCACCTCCCCATAAGATGCCAGCAGTGCAATCACCAATGCTCCGATGCACAAGATACCGCCGAACACCACATCCTTCTTCTTGGAGAAATACAGCAGCAGTAAGACTGCATAGCAAAATATCAGCCACAGGATAATATAGACACTTCTGGTATAGACCGCCGCAAACGGAACTCGGGACAGCTGCTCCGTCACAGTAAACACATACCGTATCAGCAGAGAAACCACCCATCCTAAGATATTAGGGAGCACATGTAACACGCTGCTCAGAAGGCAGACCAGTGCCGTACCATAGAAAATCAGCGCAGCCACAGGGAGGATCAGGATATTTGAGAGCACCCCGATCAGACTTACCGTTCCAAAATAATATGCCACAATGGGTGTCGTGAGGATGGTTGCCGAAAGGGTCATGCTCACGCTGGCAAGCAGCTTGCTGCTCAATTTTCGAAGTCTTGATTTCTTCTTTCCGTTCAGAAGTCTGTCCGTAAGCCAGCCACGGATAGGTGTATAAAAAAGCAGGATCCCCGCTACCGCAGCCACAGACATCTGAAAGCCAACAGATGCGATCACAAGCGGATTGCACAAAAGCATTGCAAGCACCGCTGCCGATAGCGCCGTCTTCGGATCATATTCCCGATCGAGCATCAACGCAAGCATCACAAGCGTCTGCATGATCGACGCTCTTGTGACCGACGGAACAAATCCCGCCATTGCCGCAAACAACACAAGACATGGGATCCCAAGGATCGCCGTCATATACCTGTGCTTGCCCGAAAGCCAGTAAATCAGCGCAAACAGGATCGATACATGCAGTCCCGAAACAGCTACAATATGACTGATGCCGGTAATGCTGAACTGTGTGCTCCGCACATAATCCAGATCCGACCTGTCGCTCAATAAGATGGCTTTTGCAAATCCGGCTGTTTCCCCCGGGATCAGCCGGTCGATGGCTGCAAGACTCTTATGGCGCAGCAGCCCGGGAAGATCCCAAAATTCAGGTTCTCCCTGCCGAACCGATACCTCTCCGCTCTGATACGCCAGCAGCAGGATCCCATTCGTCCGATGAAATGTAGGCTCTCTGGAGCCGCCTTCGTCCGTCAATCGGAATTTCGCCGTTGTTTGCACCACATCTCCCGGGGTAAGCTCATGATCTCCAGTCATGTATAGCCGAACCTTGTAAGGCATCCCGTTAATGGAGATCTTGCAATCAGCTGCACTGCCGCGCTCCGTATCCCACGAATGGGTGTTTACACGAAATGCAAATTCCTGCTTGCTGCCATCCAAGGCCCTTGCAGGTTCGATCCGCCATTGATCGTACCCGTAAAACCAGACAGCCCCAAAAGAAAATCCCAAAAGCACCAGTGAAATCCCAGCGAATGCCGGTATTTTCCTCTGAAATCCCGCACAAATCGGGATGGTACACAGTGCCGAAAGCATCATCAGCAGCAGTCCGGTGCCGCGAAACAGATACGCACCGATCACACAAGCTCCGGCAAAGCCGATGCTGAACCACATCATTTTTCGCAGGAGAACCACTCCTTTGGCAAAAGGGCGCTGCCACGGCAGCGCCCTCGTTTTTTGTTTACCGGATCTTGGAATCTACAAAATCGTCTACCTGAGCCAGTGCATCGTCCAGTTTCAGGACATCCTTGCCACCGCCCATTGCACTGTCGGGCTTTCCGCCGCCGGAACCACCGCAGACACTACAAACATGCTTTACAAGATCTCCGGCTTTCACACCTGCCTTGATAGCATCCTTGCCGCAGATTGCCAGGAAGGTGAGTTTTTCACCATTCACTGCCGCCAGAACAGCTGCAACCTTGGGATCCTTGTCACGGAGCATGTCGCCCATCTGGCGGAGCTTGTTTGCATCCGCATTGGGAACATTCGCTGTGAGCACATGCAGATCACCCACGGTATGGGCACCAAACAGGAAACGATCCACCTCGCCGGATGCCTCCTTGGCCTTGTAATGCTCGATCAATTTCTTCAGATCCCGGATCTCATCCAGCTGAGATTGGATCTTATCAGTCAGTTCAGCAGGCTTTGTCTTCAGAGAGCCGCAAACCTCATAAACAAGCTCCCGGTTCTTTGCCATATCCTTCAGGCACTCTTTACCGGTAATTGCCTCGATACGGCGCACACCGGAGGCAACAGATCCTTCGCTCTCAATGCGGAAGGGGCCAACCTTCGCCGTATTGTCCAGATGGGTGCCGCCGCACAGCTCCACGCTGTACCCGCCCATGTTGACCACACGAACCACATCGCCGTACTTCTCGCTGAACAGAGCCATAGCTCCCTGAGCCTTTGCCTCCTCGATCCCCATCTCCTTGGTATCGATGGGATACCCTTCCAGAACTGCTGCCTGAACGATGGCGTCAATTCTTGCCAGCTCATCGGCTGTCACAGCGGAATAGTGGGTAAAGTCGAAACGCAGACGGTCAGGCAGCACCAGAGAACCTGCCTGATGCACATGGTCACCCAGAACCGTCTGAAGTGCCTTCTGCAGCAGGTGTGTAGCAGAGTGTGCACGCATGATTGCCTTGCGGCGCTCCACATCAATGGATGCAAGAACCACATCGTCCACCTTGATGGTACCCTTGACCATTTTGCCGTAATGCAGGTACTTTCCGCCCTTATCCTTCTGGACATTGGACACGACGAACCGTGCATCTGCCACCAAAATAGCACCCTGATCGGCAACCTGTCCACCCATTTCTGCATAGAAGGGGGTCTTGTTCAGGACAATGATGCCATCCTCACCGCCGGCGATGCTGCCGGATACCTCGTCGCCGACACAAACTGCCAGAACCTTTGCCTCGCAGTTATTCACCTCATAGCCAACGAACTCCGTAGGCGTATTATCAAGCCCCAGATCGATGCCTGCCCAAGCCAGATCACCCAGAGCCTTTCGTGCTTCACGGGCACGAACCTTCTGTTCCTGCATCAGACGGGTGAATTCCTCGGCATCCAGAGTCATTCCCTCATCTTCTACCATTTCCACTGTCAGGTCGATGGGGAAACCGTAGGTGTCATACAGCTTGAATGCGTCGGAGCCGGAGAATGCCGTTTCACCCTTTTCCTTGTGCTCAGCCAGCATGTCGGCAAAAATACGCATGCCGCCATCGATGGTACGGGCAAAATTCTCTTCCTCCACGCGCACGACCTTGGTAATATAGTCTGCACGCTCACGCAGATAGGTATAGTGATTTTCGTTTTCCCGGATCAC
>JARHYV010000230.1 GCA_029258495.1 Faecousia sp.
GTACTCAACGACCTTGCGGGTGATCTCAATGTTCTCTGCGAAGGGCTTGGAGGAAGCATCGATCATGACGGAAGTAAAGCCGCCGTCGATGCAGGACTTACAAGTTTCAAAGCTGTCGCCATGATCCAGATGCAGAGCAATGGGAATTTCGGGGCATTCGATCACAGCTGCCTCAACCAACTTGACCAGATAAGTATGGTTAGCGTAGGCACGAGCACCCTTGGAAACCTGCAGAATAACAGGAGCCTTCTCCTCGCGGCAAGCCTCAGTGATAGCCTGAACGATTTCCATGTTGTTTACATTGAAAGCACCGATAGCGTAACCGCCGTCGTAAGCCTTCTGGAACATTTCCTTAGTAGTTACAAGAGCCATTGGAATCAATCCTTTCTTATTTAACAGACTCATCGCCTGTCTTATTCGATATCATTATATCATATAATTCATTATTTTCAATAATAATATTTGCTATTTTCATATCGACATGATATAATTCTACTGATTGAGGCAGTTTACACGAAATTGCCCAATTTCCCCTGGTTATATATTATCATTTTTATGGAGGTACTATATATGTCCGAAAAAACTCTCGTTGGTTCCCTGATCATTGGCCAGTCCGGCGGCCCTTCTTCCGTCATCAACTGCTCCGCCTACGGCGTGATCAAGGCTGGTCTGGAGAACGCAAACATCACCACCGTTTACGGTGCGCATCACGGCATCAAGGGCGTCCTGAATGATGAACTGATGATCATGAATGAAGAAGATGCTGCCGAGCTGGAGAACATGCTCTACACTCCCTCCTCTGCTCTGGGTTCCTGCCGCTACAAGATCGCTGATCCCGATGTAGACGACACCGACTACAAGCGCATTCTGGAGATCTTCAAGAAGTACGATGTCCGCTACTTCTTCTACAACGGCGGCAACGACTCCATGGATACCTGCAACAAGATCTCCAAGTACATGAACCGCGTTGGCTACGAGTGCCGTGTTATGGGCGTGCCCAAGACCATCGATAACGATTTGGCCGGCACCGATCACTGCCCCGGATTTGCCTCCGCTGCAAAGTATATTGCCACCTCCGTTATGGAAGTTTCCCGTGACAGCCATGTTTATGACACCGGCATGGTCACCATCATCGAGTGCATGGGCCGTCATGCCGGCTGGCTGACTGCCGCTGCTGCACTGGCCGGCGTTAAGGGCGACGGCCCCGATCTGATCTACCTCCCCGAGGTCGACTTCGACATGGATCAGTTCGTTGCTGATGTCAAGCGCATCTACGAAGAGAAGAAGAACTGCATCGTCGCTGTTTCTGAGGGTGTACACTATGCAGACGGCACCTTCGTTTCCGAGGCTAAGACCTCCGGCACCGACG
>JARHYV010000183.1 GCA_029258495.1 Faecousia sp.
ATCTCCAAGCAAATAAGTGCTTTTGGAGCTTAGGGAGAAAGCAGGAGAGAATTCCAAAAAATATTTGATTGTAAAATGCCGAAAAACCCTTGAAAACCCGGAATTCCCCCAAAATGAGAATAACAGGGTCCGGCGGACTTTCGAATTCGGACGCCTTGGCGGCTTGGGTACGGCTCCGTACAACTTCTTGATTATAGCAATCCATCCCGAAAAAATCAAGTACAAAAGCGCCGCTCCACATGGAGCGGCGCTTGATTTTTGCATTTCGCGACCGGAAAGTACCGAATTAGTACATACCGCCCTGAGCGGCAGCGGCTGCTGCGGCAGCATCGCCGGCGGGATCGGGCTTATCGACGACCAGAGTCTCGGTGGTCAGCACGCAGGCAGCAACACTGGCTGCATTGACCAGAGAAGAACGGGTGACCTTGGTGGGATCGACGATACCTGCGCCGATCATATCCACAAACTGCTCGGTGTAAGCGTTGTAGCCCCAGCCGATCTTCTTGGAATTGCGTACCTTCTCATAGATGACGCTGCCGTCCACACCGGCATTCTCCGCGATCTGGCGGATGGGAGCCTGCAGTGCGGTTGCAACGATCTTTGCACCGGTCTTTTCGTCGCCGGACAGCTTTGCAACCAGCTTTTCAACGGCTGCGATGGCATTGACCTGAGCGGTACCGCCGCCTGCTACGATGCCCTCTTCCACAGCGGCACGGGTAGCGTTCAGCGCATCTTCCACTCTCAGTTTCTGCTCCTTCATGGCAATCTCGGTCTGAGCGCCTACACGGATCACTGCAACGCCGCCGGTCAGCTTTGCCAGACGCTCCTGCAGCTTTTCGCGGTCATAGTCGGAGGTGGTGGTTGCGATGGAGGCACGGACTTCGTGAGCACGGGCCTTGATGGCATCGGGATCGCCCTCGCCGTCAACGATGGTGGTGGTGTCCTTGGTGATCACCACCTGACGGGCACGACCCAGATCGGACAGCTGGGTTTCGGTCAGCTCCATGTTCAGCTCGGAGGAGATCACGGTGCCGCCGGTCAGGACAGCGATATCCTGCAGCATTGCCTTGCGGCGGTCGCCAAAGCCGGGAGCCTTGACACAGACGCAGTTGAAGTTGCCGCGCAGACGGTTGACCAACAGGGTTGCCAGTGCATCGCCCTCAACATCCTCGGCGATGATCATCATCTTCTTGCCGGCCTTGACAACAGGCTCCAGAATGGGCAGGATCTCCTGAATGGAAGAGATCTTCTTGTCGGTGATCAGGATCAGTGCATCATCCAGAACGGCTTCCATCTTGTCGGTATCGGTGACCATGTAGGGGGAGATGTAGCCCCGGTCGAACTGCATGCCCTCGACCACATCCAGACCGGTCTCGGCGGTCTTGGACTCCTCGATGGTGATGACACCCTCGGTGCCGACCTTTTCCATGGCCTCTGCGATCAGAGCACCCACGGACTCGTCGCCGGAGGAAACGGTGCCGACACGGGCGATATCCTCAGAGCCGCTGACGGGAACGGAATGTTCCTTGATGGCCTCGACTGCTGCATCAACAGCCTTTTCGATGCCCTTGCGCATGACCATGGGATTTGCGCCGGCGGACAGGTTCTTCAGACCCTCGCGGGTGATGGCCTGAGCCAGAACGGTAGCGGTGGTGGTGCCGTCGCCTGCCACATCGTTGGTGCGGGTAGCGACCTCACGGATCATCTGAGCACCCATGTTCTCAAAGGGATCCTCCAGCTCGACTTCCTTTGCGATGGTCACGCCGTCATTGGTGACCAGAGGGGAGCCGTACTTCTTGCCAAGGACGACATTGCGGCCCTTGGGGCCGATGGTGACCTTGACGGTATCTGCCAGCTGGTCGATGCCGGACTGGAGTTTCTTGCGGGCCTCTTCGCCATATACGATCATCTTAGACATGTTACATTCCTCCTAAATTACTCAACGATTGCCAGAATGTCGTCCTGCTTGACGAACTTGTAATCCACCTTATCCAAGGTGATATCGGTACCGACAAATTTGCTCACGACGACCTTGTCGCCGGCTTTGACGGTCATTGTTACATCCTTGCTGCCGGGGCCTACGGAAACGACTTCGTAGATGGCAGGTTTTTCCTTATTGGTGGTAGCCAGAATAATGCCGCCAACGGTGGTCTCGCTTGCTTCGTGCTGCTTGAGCAGTACATTATCAGACATGGGTTTGAGTGTCATATCGATTCCTCCAATAAATTATTCTAGACGGGGAGCACGGGGCAGAAGTCCTGCATTTCCCATTTTCTGTGTCCTTACGGCTTAGCACTCTTATGTCTTGAGTGCTAACGCTGATATCATACAGCACCTTTGCGCAAAAAGCAAGAGCGAATTATCGATTTTCTGTAAAATATTTGTGACAAAATCCGCCTTTTGGATTGTTGCAAAAGCAACAAACCCATGATAGAATGTATCGAAATATCAATGGGTAAAAAGGAGGGATTTTCGTTGATATTCGGCAAACACATCAACCGATACTATCTGAAATACGGCCCGCTGCTGCTGATCGGTCTGCTCACGCTGCTGACGGTGGACTATATGCAGCTGATCGTGCCAAATCTGTATCAGATGGTCATCAACGGCATGAACAGCGGCGTGGTCACCATAGACGGCACCACCGCAGCCTTCGACATGGACTTTCTTCTGGAGCGCATCTGCTTTCCCATGCTGGTGGTGATCGTCGCCATCGTGCTGGGCAGATTTATCTGGAGAGTCATGTTCTTCGGCTCGGCGATCCGGGTGGAAACCGACCTGCGCGACCGGATGTTCTCCAATGTGAAGGATCTGAGCCGGGAATACTATCAGGTGAACAAGGTGGGAAATCTGATGAGCCTGTTCACCAACGATCTGGACACCGTTCAGGAGTGTTTCGGATGGGGCATCATGATGTTCCTGGATGCGCTGTTTCTGGGGATCCTTGCGGTGAGCAAGATGTGGCGCATGGATGTGCGCCTGACGCTGCTGACCATGATCCCCATGGCGCTGCTGATGGCATCGAGCACCGTAGTGGGACGGTATATGATGAAGAAATGGGATATCCGGCAGGAGGCCTTCTCCAAGCTGTCGGACTTTTCTCAGGAGAGTTTTTCCGGCATTGCCGTCATCAAGGCCTTTGTCAAGGAGGCCAAGGAGCTGATGGCATTCAAGGAGCTGAACATCGAAAACGAAAAGGCGAACATCGACCACACCAAGGCATCCGTCCTGCTGAAGATCCTTGTGACGATGTTTGTGGAGAGCGTTATCTGCATCATTCTGGGCTACGGCGGCTACCTTGTGTATCAGGGACGGTTCAATGCAGGCGAGCTGATGGAGTTCATCGGCTATTTCACCGCCGTGGTATGGCCCATTATGGCTGTGGCAGAGCTGATCGACATGACCTCCCGGGGCAAGGCATCTTTAGAGCGCATCGGTGAACTTCTGGACGCAAAGCCCACCGTGGTGGATCGTGCAGGCGCTGCGGATCTGACGCAGATCCACGGCGACATCGAGTTCCGGGATCTGACCTTCCGCTATCCGGACGGAGAATTTGATGTATTGCAGGACATTTCCTTCCGGATCCGTGCCGGAGAGAATATCGGGCTTGTGGGCAAGACCGGCTCCGGCAAGACCACTCTGGTGGATCTGATCCTCAGGACTTACAATGTCCCCGACGGAACGGTGTTCATCGATGGTCACGATGTCAATGACATCTCCATCCGGTCTGTCCGTGACGGCTGTGCCTATGTGCCTCAGGACAATTTCCTGTTTTCCGACACCATTGAAAATAACATTGCCTTCGGCATCCGTGGGTTTGCTCCCGATGCCATTACGGAGGCAGCCGCCCTTGCGGATATCGACGAAAATATCTCCCAGTTCCAGTTTGGCTACGACACGGTTCTGGGGGAGCGGGGAGTCACCGTGTCCGGCGGACAAAAGCAGCGCATCTCCATTGCCCGGGCGCTGATGAAGAATGCGCCCATCCTGATCTTGGACGACTCGGTTTCTGCCGTGGACACCAAGACCGAGCGCACCATCCTTGCAAATCTGCGAAAGACCCGGGCAGGGAAGACCACCATCCTCATTGCCCACAGGATCTCCACCATCGAGAGCATGGATAAGATCCTGTTCATCGAGGACGGTCGTGTGGCAGCCTTCGGGCCTCACACCCAGCTGATGCAGAACTGTCCCGGATACCGGAAAATGGTACAGCTGCAGCAGCTTGAGGAGGAAGGAGGCGAAACCAATGCATGAGTATCTTCCCATTTTGATCCTCGGCGGTATCATCGGGGTGTTCAGCATCGTGTTTCTATGTGCCTATCTTGCAGAGATCCGGCGCAAAGACCGCAGGGACTATGAGCGGAGCATGCCCGATCGGGAGATCATCTCCCGGCTGATGGTCTATGCCAAGCCCTACCGGAAACAGTTCCTTCTGGTTTTCGTGGTGATGGTGATATCCATCGCATACGATCTGGTGTCGCCGCTGCTGATCGGTCACATCCAGAACACGGTGAAGGGCGATTTCACTCTGGATTATCTGTTCACACTGGTCGGCATCTATGCCTCCATCCTTGTGGTGAGCCTGATCTGCACCTATGTGCAGGCGATGATCCTGCAAAAGACCGGACAGAAGATCCTGTCGGCGCTGAGAGAGGATATCTTCGTCCACATCGAAAAGCTTTCCCACGAGCAGCTGAACAACATCCCCGTGGGCAAACTGGTCACCCGTGTGAGCAACGATCCCAATGCGATCTCCTATATGTTCACCAATATTCTGGTGACCCTTGCCAAGAACATGATGGTCATCGTGGGTGTTCTGGGCGCCATGCTGATGCTCAACTATGCCCTGACGCTGATGGTTCTGTGCTTTGTGCCCTTCATCCTGCTGTTTACCATCATCTTCCGCACCTTCTCCCGCAAGGTGCATCGCCGGGTCAACGATGCCACCACCGACATCAACACCTACCTTTCCGAAAATCTCTCGGGCATGAAGATCACCCAGATCTTCAATCAGGAGCAGCGGAAAATGGAGGATTTCCTTGTGAAGAGCCGTCAGCTGCAAAAAGCCAAGCAGCACCGGATGCTGGTCTTCGGCATTTTCCGTCCCATGGTCTATATGCTCTACACCAGCTCCGTGCTGTGCCTGCTGTATCTGGGCTCCAAGGGATATATCGAAGACCGTGCCTTCTTCGGGCAGGTGGTGACCTCCGGCACAGTCGTGACCTTCTACATGTACATCTCCAAATTCTTCAATCCCATCCAGACACTGGCAGAGCAGTTCGATACCCTGCAGCGTTCCTTTGCCTCCGCCGAGAAGATCTTCCTTGTGATGGATCTGGTGCCTCAGGTGGTGGATGATGCCGACACCGTGGAACTGGAGCAGATCAAAGGCGAGATCGAATTCCGGGATGTCTGGTTTGCCTACAATCCCGGCGAATGGGTGCTCAAGGGGGTCTCCTTCCATGTGCAGCCCAGACAGACCGTTGCATTTGTCGGCTCCACCGGCTCCGGCAAGACCACCATCCTGTCGCTGATCTGCCGCAATTACGACATCCAAAAGGGACAGATCCTCATTGACGGCATCGATATCCGCAAGATCAAGATCTCGTCCCTGCGCAGGCACTTCGGGCAGATGCTGCAGGATGTGTTCCTGTTCTCCGGCACCATCCGGAGCAACCTGACCCTTCGGGACGAGTTTCCGGAGGAGGCGATTTTGGAGGCGGCACGCTATGTCAATGCCGACACCTTTATCAACAAGCTGGATCACGGACTGGACGAGATCGTTCGGGAACGGGGCAACAACTTCTCGGCAGGGCAGCGGCAGCTGCTGAGCTTTGCGCGGACGATCCTGCACAAGCCTGCCGTGATGATCCTGGACGAGGCGACGGCCAACATCGATACGGAAACCGAGATCCTCATTCAGGACTCTCTGGAGAAGATGAAAAACATCGGCACCATGCTCATCGTTGCCCATCGGCTGTCCACCATTCAGCATGCCGACAACATCATCCTGCTGTCCCACGGCCAGATCGTGGAGCAGGGAAATCATCAGCAGCTCCTGCACAAAAAGGGCAGATATCATCAGCTGTACACCCTGCAATACAGCAAAGAGCAGCTGACGCAGCAATAGCGCAAAAGCCTCCGATTCCAAATCGGGGGCTTTTTATCAATTTTATTCGGAAATATCCAGATTTTTTCCAAGTAATTCTGGACTAACTGCACTTTCCGGCATATAATGGAAGGAATGATATTTTTCAATTATGACCAACGGAGGTTTCTGCATGATCCAATTTTTGACCAATCGGATCCTTCCTGAGAATTCCGATCCCAATGATTTGACCGTCCGCTCCAAGGTGGGCAAGCGCAGCGGCATTCTGGGCATCCTTGCCAATGCGCTGCTGTTTGCAGGGAAGATGATCGTGGGCACCGTGTCCGGCTCTGTTTCCATCACCGCCGATGCCATGAACAACCTGTCCGATGCCAGCTCTGCCATCGTCACCTTCATCGGCTTTAAGCTGGCAGAAAAGCCCGCCGATGAGAACCATCCCTATGGGCATGCCCGGTTTGAATATCTGTCCGGGCTTGCCGTCGCAGCCATGATCGTGGTCATCGGCTTTGAACTGGCAAAGTCTTCCTTTCAGAAGATCCTGCATCCGCAGCAGGTGCTGTTTTCCGGCGCACTGGTGGTCGTCCTGCTCATGTCCATCGGGGTCAAGATGATCCTTGCCGCCGTGAACCGCCGTCTGGGCAGGGCCATTGACTCGACTCCGCTGCTTGCTGCCGCTGCCGACAGCCGCAACGACTGCATCTCCACGGGGGTCGTCCTGCTCAGTGCGGTCTTTGCCCACCTGACCCATATCAATGTGGACGGCTATACCGGATTTCTGGTGGCGCTGTTCATCCTGCATTCCGGCGCATCCATGGCAAAGGATACCATTTCGCCGCTGCTGGGCGAGGCTGCCGATCCGGAATTGCAGCGCACCATCGTGGATGCCCTGCGCTCCAACGACAAGATCCTGGGCTATCACGATCTGATGGTGCATGACTACGGCCCGGGGCAGCGGTTTGCCAGTGTCCATGCCGAGATGGATATGCGCGAGGATGTGCTGCAATGCCACACCATCATCGACGATGTGGAGCGGCAGGTGCTTGACCGCTACGGCATCCATCTGGTCATCCACTATGATCCGGTGGTCACCAACGACAAGGAGCTGAACCGGATGCGCCAATCCGTGGATAAGGTGCTCAAATCCATCGATCCGCGCATCAGCATCCATGATTTCCGCATGGTTCGGGGAGATACCCACACCAACCTGATCTTCGATATGATCATTCCCTATGAGCTCAGCGACAGGCGCCAGCAGATCAAGCGGCAGCTGGATACCGCCATCAATCTCACCGATACCAGATATTATACCGTTATCACCTTTGATACCGGCGGTTTTAACCCTGAAGTCATCTGGGACGAACGCAAATAATGCCATTTCCTTTGACACCTTCATCGGTTTTTGTTATACTAAATCGAATAAACATTCCTTAGGAGGAATTACATATGAGAATGAGAAGAATGCGCAATCTGGAACCCCGGATGGAAAAATGCGCCGATTTTAGAATTTTGGAGCCTCAGGAGAAGAAGGGCAGCTGGAAGAGTCTGAAGCCCGACTGCACCGCTTTGTGGGTAGAGGTGGGCTGCGGCAAGGGCAAGTTCACCGCCGAGACCGCTCAGGCCAACCCCGATGTGCTGCTCATCGCCGTGGAACGCTGCCGTGAGGCGATGGTCGTTGCCATGGAGAAGGCTAAGTCCATGGGTCTGACCAATGTATTTTTCATCGACATGGATGTTGCGAACATGGAGGAGTGCTTTTCCTCCGGCGAGATCGACCGCCTGTTCATCAATTTCCCCGATCCTTGGCCCAGAAAAAAGAATGCCAAGCGCCGCCTGACCCACAGGGGTTTTCTGGACAAATACTGCCGGGTCGTCCGTCAGGGCGGAGAGATCCACTTCAAGACCGACAACGCTCCCTTGTTCGAGTTCAGCGTGGAGGAATTTGCCGCCTGCGGTCTGGAGGTCAAGAACCTGACCCGCAACCTGCACGAAAACGGCATTGTCGGCATCATGACCGGCTACGAAGAGAAGTTCCATGCACTGGGAACCCCCATCAATCGCTGCGAAGTGGTCTGCAAGCCCTTCGTCATGCCTGCGGAAGAAAAAAAGTCCGCTGAGGAGGCATGTGAATGACCTCGTATCTGGCAGGCAGCTGTGATGTTGCCGTGATCGGTGCCGGACACGCCGGCATCGAGGCCGCTCTGGCAACGGCCAGACTGGGTCTGCATACGATCCTGTTTACCATCAATCTGGATGCCGTGGGCAATCTGCCCTGCAATCCAGCCATCGGCGGCACCGGTAAAGGGCATCTGGTTCGGGAACTGGATGCACTGGGCGGTGAGATGGGCGTTGCGGCGGATCACTGCTGCATTCAGTACCGCATGCTCAATCGGGGCAAAGGCCCTGCCGTCCATTCCCTTCGGGCGCAGGCAGACCGCCGTGCATACCAGAATTATATGAAGCATGTTCTGGAGCAGACCCCCAATCTGGAGCTGAAACAGGCTATGATCACCGCCATCACCACCGATGCCGGCGGTGTCACCGGAGTGGATACCATGCTGGGTGCCCACTATGATGCACGGTCTGTGATTATTGCCACCGGAACCTATCTGGATGCTGCCGTCATCACCGGCGAAAGTGTCTATTCCTCCGGCCCGGACGGCATGCATGCAAGCGTCGGGCTTGCGGACAATCTCAGGGAGCTGGGGCTGCCCCTGCGCCGGTTCAAGACCGGCACGCCTCCGCGGATCAACCGCCGCAGCGTGGATTTTTCCCAGATGGAGCTGCAGCCCGGTGACGAGAAGATCGAGCCGTTTTCCTTCCGCACCGAGCATCTTCCCGAAAATCGGGCGGTGTGCTATCTGACCTATACCAACGAGGAAACCCATCGGATCATCCGGGAGAATTTCCATCGCAGCCCCATGTTCGACGGGACGATCTCCGGTGTCGGCCCGCGCTACTGCCCCAGTATCGAAACGAAGATCGAGCGGTTTGCCGACAAGCCCCGGCATCAGCTCTTTATCGAGCCCTGCGGACTTGACACCGAGGAGCTGTATATTCAGGGCTTTTCCTCCAGTCTGCCCGAGGATGTGCAGCTTGCCATGATGCGCACTGTGCCGGGTCTGGAGCATGCGGAGATGATGCGCCCTGCCTATGCCATCGAATATGAATGCATCGATCCGACGGAGCTGCTGCCCACACTGGAAACCAAGCGGATCCCGCGGCTCTACGGCGCCGGACAGTTCAACGGCACCTCCGGCTATGAGGAGGCTGCCGCTCAGGGTCTGGTGGCAGGGATCAATGCTGCTCTGAAACTTCAGGGAAAAGAGCCCCTGATCCTCACCAGAGATACCAGTTATATCGGCACGCTCATCGACGATCTGGTGACCAAGGGCACCGAGGAACCCTACCGCATCATGACCAGCCGCTCGGAATACCGGCTGCTGCATCGGCAGGACAATGCCGATCAGCGGCTCACCGCCATCGGTCATCGGGTGGGACTGGTCAGCGATGAGCGGCTTGCTCAGGTTCAGGCCAAGTACGAGGCCGTTCGGAAAGAGTGCAGCCGTCTGGAGAGCAGCGGCATCCCTGCCGGTGATGCCCTGAACGAAATGCTGGAACGCAGAGCGTCTGCCCCCGTTGCATCCTCTGCACGGCTTGCGGATCTGCTCCGCCGTCCTCAGGTGACCTATGCGGATCTTGCCCCCTTTGATCAGAGCCGTCCGGAGCTGCCGGAGGATGTGACCAACGAGGTGGAGATCCAGGTCAAATATGCCGGATATCTTGCCCGTCAGGAAAAGCAGGTGGCGCAGTTCAAGCAGGCTGAGGCAAAGGCTCTGCCGGAGGATCTGGACTATGGCTCCATTGCAGGCCTCAGGATCGAGGCACGGCAAAAGCTTGCCCAGATCCGTCCTATGTCCGTGGGTCAGGCAAGCCGGATCTCCGGCGTCAGCCCGGCAGACATTGCCGTGCTGCTGATCTATCTGGAACAACAAAAACAATCCTGATGCACCGATCCGCCTCCGACGCATAGAATGGTCGGAGGCGATTTTTATGGCAATCGTACCAACGGATGTCCCTATGACTGCGCAGCTGTGCGCATCCACCGTGGAAAAACTGGCTGAAAAATATCCCTTTATTCGAACGGAGCGTCTGGCGACCACGGCCTTCGGCAGAACCATTTATGCCATGGCCATCGGCACCGGCCCCCGACGGGTCATTTATTCCGCGACCCACCATGCAAACGAATGGATCACCACGCCGCTGCTGCTGAAATTTGCCGAGGAATATGCCGAGGCGATCGGATCGGATACAGACATCTTTCAGCAGCCGGCTCGGGCGCTGTCTGCCGCTGCCACCATTTATATGGTGCCCATGGTGGATCCGGACGGCGTGGATCTGGTTACGGGAGTTTTGCAGCCGGGAAACGACCAGTATGAGCGTGCATTGGGCTTTGCCCGGAACTATCCGGATATCCCGTTCCCTTCCGGCTGGAAAGCCAATCTCAACGGGGTGGATCTGAACCTGAATTATCCGGCAGGCTGGCTCATGGCACGGGAGATCAAATTCCGGCAGGGATATACCAGTCCTGCCCCCAGAGATTATGTGGGCAGAGCACCCTTGACCCAGATCGAAACGCAGGCGCTTTACGACTATACCCAGAGGATCTCCCCCGAGCTTGTTCTGGCATTCCATACACAGGGAGAGGTCATCTATTATCAGTACGGCGGTATCGAGGTGCCCGGTGCAGAGGAACTGGCGCAGCGGTTTGCCGCCGTCAGCGGCTATGCCATTGAGGATGTGCCGTTCAATTCCTCTTTTGCAGGGTATAAGGACTGGTTCATTCAGGAATTCCGCCGACCCGGATATACCATTGAGGTGGGCGCCGGCATCAATCCGCTGCCCCTTTCTCAGTTCGATGGGATCTACAAGGATAATCTGGGCATCCTTGTGACCGCGGCCACGGGCTGATGCACAAATCGCCCCTCCCAAGGGGAGGGGCAATGATGCTTGACATCTGCCACCGACCCGTGATAGAATAGGTGCACTGTGGATCAGGCTGTGTGCCCCACCTCGGATTCCTCGCCGTGTAAAAATCAGAGGAGCAACTAAAGATGCGGGCGTGGTGGAATTGGTAGACTCGGTGGATTTAGGTTCCTCTGCCTCCGGCGTGCAGGTTCGAGTCCTGTCGCCCGCACCAAAAAAGAGTTCTTACAGGCGTTGATGCCGTAAGAACTCTTTTTTTCAGCTTTACAGCAGTGTCTGAATGGCGTACACCACCGTGATCCCCAGAATATGGAATGTGAATATCAAGGACGCGATCAACAGGAGGGGTATGCATGCAAACATGGTTCAAAACATCCCTTCTGTGATTGGCAGTAAGAGATTTTACCACAAAACACAGCCCGAATAAAGCCTTTTCCTTCTTTTGGAGGGATACAGGACGAAAAGCCCCGACCGTCTGAGCTGGCGGTCGGGGCTTTGTATGCATATGGGGAAGGCCGGGCTTTTCAGAGCCGCAGCAAAAAGGCATCAGTAATCGATACGGCCCGGGGTTGCGATCTCATCCATGGTGTTGGTGCAGCCGATGGAATTGTCCGGACGGCGCTTGATGGTCAGGGAAGGATCGGACAGCTCGGGGATATCGTCGATATCGCCGTTTGCAAAGGCACGCATCTTCTCGGCAGCGGTATCCAGACGGGCGCAGACACCGCCAAGACGGACTTCCAGAATTTCAAAGCCGTTGGGCTTGTTGGAGGTTTCCCACAGCCTGCGCCAGATCCGGCGCAGATCGTCCACGGCCTTGATGGTGCCGGGCATATCCTCAGCCAGCTGTGCAGCCAGCTCCCGGTTGCCGGAACGGACTGCATCGGCAGCCTGCTCGTGCCACAGGGACTTGCGGCCCAGAGCGTGTGCCAGAACGGCATAGAACCGGAACAGCAGCTCGTACTCGGGATTTTCCCGGGCATACTTGGCATACAGCGGCTCGAGGGATGCAAAGTGCTTGGCAACCTCGAACCCCTTGGTGTCAGCCTCGAACAGCTGAACCAGAGGATCCTGATACAGCATGACCTTGCAGGCATTGCAGGGGTCGGCAGGACGGGAATTCATGCCGGGAACGGTATTCATCAGGCTCAGATCCGCAAAGGCCTGAGCATCGGCATGGCAGCAGCGGGCGAAACGCTGTGCAACGGCCTTCTCGTCGTACACACCGGTGTAGGTCATTTCGCCGTAGATCTGAAGACCCAGCAGTGCGGTGGTCAGGTTGGTTTCGGCGCCGTTGTCGCCCCAAGCGGTAGCGAATACGGTCTTGATGCCGGCATCGATGCAGGCATTCAGGGCAGGCACGGTATTCTGGATGGTGGTGGGGTAGGAAGGTGCCGGGCCGATCCATGTCCAGATGCCGCCTGCAAAGACGGTGGGCGCGCAGAACTGGGCATGCTTTTCAATGGCGGATGCGTACTGCTCCTGCTTTGCGTGGTAGTAGTCCCAGTATACAAGGGAAACTCTGGGATCCACGGCAGCCTTGGCTGCCTCGGAGGGCATGCCGCCGCTGTGGTAGTCGCAGCCGTCCAGATGGAAGTACATATCGCTCCAGATCATGGGATCCAGACCGTATTTGTCGGTGATATCCAGAACGCGCTTCAGGTGTCTGCCGATGACTGCATGGGGATCTTCCCAGCCGTAGCGGGTCAGGTGTGCGCCCAGACCCACGCCGAAGGCCTCATCCATGCCCAGATGGATGCGCTTGGAGCGGAAGGGAGCGGAGGCTGCACGGATCATCTGCTCCAGCAGCACATAGGTTTCGTCCAGATCTGCCAGAAGAACCTCGTCGTTATCTCTCAGATGGCTGAAAGCAGGCCAGTGGAGGATGCGCTTCAGATGGCCCAGAGCCTGAATGCAGGGGCACAGCTCGATGCCGTACATATCGGCATAGTCGTCCAGTGCCTTCAGCTCTTCAAAGGTATAGCGGCCGCGCTTGTAGCCGAAGAAGGGCTGCTCGGGGACTTCGTAGGTGTCTTCCGTATACAGCATGCCAAGGTTCAGACCCATCAGTGCCATCTTGCGCAGGAACATGCGCATGGCCTCGGGCTTGAGGACGGCATTGCGGGAGCAGTCGAACATCAGACCTACGGACTCGAACCGAGCCTGCTCGTGGATGGAGCAGGGAGCCAGAGGCAGGGGGATCAGGCTCAGGGCACGGTAAAACTCCACCGGGGTCTGCCACACCAGAGAAACGGCAGCTCCGTCGGATTCGACAGCCAGCTCCTGTCCCTTTTTACAGGTGATGACGATGCCGTCGGCAGATACCTGCATGCCCAGATCGTCCTTCAGCTCGCTGAGGGCGGTCTGCCAGTTTTCCGGCAGCTCGCCGGTCAGATGGATCTTGTGATACATAATCTATCTTCTCCTTTATCCCAAAAATCATGGGTTGGTCTTTGGTTTTTCCATATAAGTTATAGCAAATGCATGGCGGAAAGGATAGTATAAAATGGATACATCAAGTATAGAAAAGATGGTTTTTGGAAATATGGCACATTCTACATGAAACAGTATTAGAACTTGTGCAATGTGTATAAACGATGAAATACGAACATTTACCAACTGTAAAAACTCTACAATAAAGTATCCTTTTTGTACTATGAAGTTGCCTTTTAAGACTTTCAGCCGCGGCAAATCAGGTTATATAATACAAATGGTAGGCAGGGGCAACGCTCTGCCTGTCAGGCAAGGAGAAAGGGGAAATAAAAATGGTGAAAGAACAAACCAAGAAATCGCCGAAACTGAACAAAAAACGGCGTGTGAAGTGGACCAGAGATGATACGGAATTGACGATCCTGGCTATCCCCACTACGGTTTGGTTTATTGTATTTTGCTATCTGCCTATGTTCGGCATCATTCTGGCATTCAAGAATTACCGGATCGTTGATGCGACCAAGAGCTTTATCTATAATTTGTTTCAGAGTAATTGGGCAGGCTTTGAAAATTTCCGGTATTTCCTGAGTCTGAAGGATTTCCCTCAGATCTTCCGGAATACGGTGCTGTATAATGCGGTCTTTATCGTGCTGGACATTGTCCTGCCGGTAAGTCTTGCAATCATGATCAGCAATATCCGCAGCAAGCGCTGCTCCAAAACATATCAGACGCTCATGTTCATGCCTCATTTCATGTCTTGGGTCGTCATCAGCTATTTCGTCTATGCCTTCCTGGTAACGGACAAGGGTCTGCTCAACAGCATGATCCGGTTCTTCGGCGGCGATCCGATCAACTGGTATTCCGAGCCGAAATACTGGACTGTGATCCTGACGCTGATGCATGTTTGGAAGGTTCTGGGTTACAGCATGGTCGTGTACCTTGCAAGCATCACGGGCATCGATACCTCCCTGTATGAGGCCGCTGTCCTCGACGGCGCAAGCAAGAGCCAGCAGGCGCGCTACATCACCCTGCCGTCCCTGTATCCCATCATCATCCTGATGTTCATCATGGCAGTGGGCAAGATCTTCGCATCCGACTTCGGTCTGTTCTATCAGGTCACCCGGGGTGCCGGTCAGCCGCTGACACCTGTGGTCGCAACCTTTGATGTCAAGATCTTCCAGATGGTCACCACCAGCCCCAATCTGGGTCAGAATGCCGCGGCATCCCTGTTCCAGTCGGTGATCGGCTGTATCACCATTCTGGGCGCAAACTGGGTCGTTCGCAAGGTCGATCCCGACAGCGCAATGATTTAAGGAAGGGGTGTCGTGATCATGGCTGAAAAAATCAAGAAAAAGAGCAAATCCGGGCAGCCCAGTGAGGCAATGCAGCTCAACCGCATCAAGCCGGTTACCAACTTCTTCTTCAATCTGCTGTTTACCATACTGGCACTTGCCTGTCTGCTCCCGATCGTTTTTATCTTTATCATTTCCATCACGGATGAAAATGTCATCCGTACACAGGGCTATCAGTTCTATGTGACGGCAAAGACCGCGTCCACAAAGGCATATGAATACCTGTGGACGCAAAGACAGACCATTCTGGGTGCCATGTGGGTGTCCGTCAAGGTGACAGCCATCGGCACGGTTCTGGGCGTTATACTCACCACACTGATGGGCTATGTGCTGTCCCGGAAGGAATACAGACTCAGAGGGTTCTACACCATGCTGATCTTCATTCCCATGATCTTCGGCGGCGGTCTGGCGGCGTCCTATGTGGTCAATACCCAGATCCTGCATCTGGGCAATACACTGGCAATTCTGATCCTGCCGCTGGCGGTTTCCAGTTTCAATGTGGTCATTGCCAGAACCTTCTTCCAGTCCACCATTCCCGACTCCGTCATCGAGTCTGCAAAGCTGGACGGTGCATCTCAGTGGTCCATCTTCTTCAAGATCGTGCTGCCGATCTCCAAGCCGGTGCTTGCCACCATCGCCCTGTTCCTTGCGTTCGGCTACTGGAACGACTGGTATCAGTCCATGCTGTATATCAAGGATCAGGATCTGCAGTCCCTTCAGGCGATGCTCAACAGCATGCAGAAGAACTTGGAATACCTGACCAAGAACCCCACAGCGGGCATGACATCGTCGGATATGATCCGCATGATGCCTCAGGAATCCGTCCGTATGGCGATCGCATTCGTGGTCGCTGTCCCCATTGCGTGTGTCTACCCCTTCTTCCAGAAATACTTCATTTCCGGTCTGACGGTAGGCGCAGTCAAGGGCTGAGCCCTTTCGTGTTTCGGATTGTAACGGCTGCCGATCCGTCGGCAGCGGTGCAATAAAATACAACAAACTACTAGGAGGAACAAAAATGAAAAAGCTTATCGCACTTGCGCTGGCGGCTGTCATGGTTCTGGGTATGTTTGCCGGCTGCTCCGGCAAGCCCGCAGAAACCAACCCCGGTGAATCCCAGAGCGCTAACAAGCCCTCTGATGGTGCAAACGGCGAAATCGTCAACCTGAAGTGGGTCACCGTCGGCAACGGCAAGCCCGCAAACTACGATGCCTGGAAGGCAGCTATGGACGCTTATCTGGAAGAGAAGATCGGCGTGCATCTGGATGTGGATGTAATCTCTTGGGGCGACTGGGATCAGCGCCGCAACATGATCGTTTCCACCAACGAGCCTTACGACATCATGTTCACCAACAACGGCACCTACTACAAGGATGTCAACATGGGCGCATTCGCTAAGCTGGATGACCTGCTGGCTCAGACTCCCGCTCTGAAGGATTTCATCCCCGAGAACCACTGGGAAGCCTGCCGCGTCAACGGCGGCATCTACGGCGTGCCTTCCTACAAGGACTCCTCTAACACCTTCTTCTTCATCTATGACCAGGAGATGGCTGATGCCACCGGTCTGGACTACAAGAATGCACACAACCTGGCTGACGCCTCCAAGGTCGTCGAGGCTATGTACGGTGTAGAAACCGCAAACCACGCTGCCAACACTACTGTATTCTACCTGCATCAGGGCGGTCTGGATGCCCTCTACGGCTCCAAGTACGACGATGTTTCTTCCGGCTGCCCTGCAATCGGTGTTTCCTACAAGAACGGTGAGCCTAAGGTCGTTTCTGTCTTCGAGCAGGAGGACATCAAGGCTGATCTGGCCATCCTGCAGGATATGTATGCCAAGGGCTACATCAACTCCGATGCAAACATCCTGGCCGAGGCTCCCAAGTACAACCCCTTCGGTGTTGCAATCGGCTGGCCCTCTGCCGCTGATACCATCTGGGGCCCCAACATGCTTGTTAAGGATCTGAAGGTCACCGCAGTGCAGTGGGGTGAAACCGTCCTGTCCAACGCTACCGTTCAGGGCTCTCTGAACTGCATCTCCGCTTCCAGCGCACATCCTGAAAAGGCTCTGCAGCTGCTGGAGCTGGTCAACACCGACTCCAAGGTTCGTGACATGCTGTTCTATGGTCTGGAAGGCGACAACTTCGAGTACACCGCTGACGGCAAGGTTCACAAGCTGAACAACGAGTGGTCTATGGCAGGCTACACGCAGGGCACCTTCTTCAATGTCACCACTCTGGACACTGATACCTCCAACCAGTGGGACGAGGTCAAGGCTCAGAACGAGAACGCTACCGAGTCTCCCATCCTGGGCTTCTCCCTGAACAAGGAGCCCATCAGCGACAAGCTGGATGCGATCGTTGCTGTCTTCACCGAGTGGCGCGCTGCCCTGATGACCGGTTCCGATCCCACTGCCTGCGACAAGATGGTTGCAGCAATGAAGGATGCTGGTCTGGAAGATGTGATCACAGAGGTTCAGGCTCAGATCGACGCTTGGGTTGCAAGCAAGTAATTTCTAATAGGCATAGGTAGGCTTTACCTGCCGGGTGGGGCCATTGGTTTCAATTGCCCCACCGATTGTCTTTGGAGCCGATCCTCTAACCGAAGGTTTGGAGGACCGGCTCTGAAAGCAAATCGTTTTCAGGATAGTCCCCAGAGAAACAATCAAGGGATACAGTATAGGAGAGAATATCTTATGTATTTTATTGACGACCGAATTCAAAGAATATGTGACCAGCTGAAGAATTTCCGCTTTTTGGAATCTGTGGATCTGAGCAGCTGGGAATATAAGCATGGTCAGTTCTTCCGTCCGGAGGAAGCTGACAACAGCCAGACCCCTTGGGAGCTGTTTGACAGCAAGACCATGCGGTTCTATGCCTACCCCGATGGCTCTGCAGACGGTAAATTCAAGGGTCAAAACACCGATTTTCACGGTATTCCCGGCGAACATTACTGGTTCCGTTCCCATGTGACCATCCCTCAGGAATTTGACGGCAAGTCCGTGTGGTTCCACATCAGCACCCAGATCGATGAGTGGGACGACGCAAAGAACCCCCAGTTTCTGGTGTTCATCAACGGCGAGGTGGTGCAGGGTGCCGACATGAACCACCGTGAGGTGCTGATCAGCAGCTGTGCCAAGGGCGGTCAGGAAATGGATATCGACATTCAGGCATACACCGGCATCATGCATATGGAGTTTGCCTTCCAGACCAGACTGTATGTGCTGGACGAGAAGATCAACCACTTGTATTATGATCTGCTGATCCCCCTGCAGGCGTTCCCCCGTCTGGACAAGGACAGCAAGGTTCGTCTGGATCTTCAGACCGTGCTCAACAATACCATCAACCTGCTGGATCTTCGGATTCCTTATTCCGATAATTTCTACGCATCGGTAGATCAGGCACAGGCTTACATCACCGAGAACCTCTATCAGAAGATGGGCGGTTATGACGATGTCATCGCCACCTGCATCGGTCACACCCACATCGATGTAGCATGGTGGTGGACCGTCGCACAGACCAGAGAAAAGGTCGTTCGCTCCTTTGCAACGGTGCTGAAGCTGATGGAGGAGTACCCCAACTACAAGTTTATGTCCAGCCAGCCGGTGCTGTATGACTTCCTGAAGCAGCGTTACCCCGAGCTGTTTGAGAAGATCAAGCAGCGTGTTGCCGAGGGTCGCTGGGAAGTGGAAGGCGGCATGTGGCTGGAGGCAGACTGCAACCTGACCTCCGGTGAATCCCTTGTCCGTCAGTTCCTGTATGGCAAGCGGTTCTTCCAGAAGGAGTTCGGCAAGGATAACAAGATCCTGTGGCTGCCGGATGTATTCGGCTACTCCGGTGCACTGCCCCAGATCATGAAGAAGTCCGGCGTGGACTACTTTATGACCACGAAGCTTGCGTGGAACCAGATCAACCAGATCCCCAACGATACCTTCATCTGGCGGGGCATCGACGGTTCCGAGGTACTGACCCATCTGATCACCACGCTGGGCATCGATCAGGACCCCAAGGAGAGCTTCTTCACCACCTACAACGGCATGCTGCATCCCGGTTCCATCATGGGCGGCTGGGAGCGTTATCAGAACAAGCAGATCAACAACGACATCCTGATCTCCTATGGCTACGGCGATGGCGGCGGCGGTCCCACCCGTGAGATGCTGGAGACTTCCATCCGTATGGAGCAGGGCGTCAAGGGTCTGCCCAAGGTCCGTCAGGAGACTTCCCGTACTTATTTTGACCAGCTGGCAGAGCGGGTCAAGGACAATCCCCGTCTGGATACCTGGGAGGGTGAATTTTACTTCGAGTATCACCGCGGTACCTACACCTCCATGGCCCGCAACAAGCGGGGCAACCGTAAGAGCGAGCTGATGCTGATGGATCTGGAACTGCTGGGTATCCTGGCAAAGGATTATCCCACTGAGGCAGATACCCGCCTGTGGCGTGATATCGTGCTGCTGAACCAGTTCCATGACATCCTCCCCGGCAGCTCCATTGCCGAGGTCTATGAGGTCACCAAGAAGGAATACGAGCAGCTGGAGCAGGAGGTTCAGGGTCTGATCGCAGAACGCCTGCAAAAGCTTGCTCCGGCAGGCAGCGGTGTCACCGTGTTCAACACCCTCGGCTTTGAAAGAAGCGATGTGGTGGAGCTGGGCGATGTCAAGGCCACCGGTCTGACCGATGGCAAGACCGTCTACCCCATCCAGCAGACCGAGAATGGTGCGGTGGCTTATGTGGAGAACCTGCCCTCCAAGGGCTGGGAGTGCTTCAGCCTGACCGACAGCGATGCAGCCTCTCCCTTTGTCCGCAGTGACGACTATCATCTGGAGACACCCTTCTATCGGGTGACGCTGGATCAGGAAGGCCGCTTTGTCTCCCTGTTCGACAAGACCGAGGAGCGTGAGCTGTGCAAGGCAGGTCAGGCACTCAACACTCTGCGTTTGTACGAAGATAAGCCCGTTTACTATGATAACTGGGATATCGACATGTACTATACGGAAAAGAGCTGGCCGGTGGATGAGCTGGTCAGCATGCAGTGGATCGAGGACGGCCCCGTGCGTACCACGCTGGCACTGGAATTCAAGTGCTGCAACAGCACCATCTGGCAGAAGATCCACTTCTATGGAAGTCTGCGTCGGATCGACTTCGAGACACAGGCAGACTGGAAGGAGCATCAGCATCTGCTGAAGGCAGAATTCCCTGTGGACATTCATACCGACGAAGCCACCTTCGAGGTACAGTTCGGTAATGTCACCCGTAAGGTGCACACCAACACCTCTTGGGAGAAGGCAAGATTCGAAAGCTGCGGTCAGCGCTGGATGGATCTGTCCGAGGGGCACTACGGCGTCAGCCTGCTCAATGACTGCAAGTACGGTCACA
>JARHYV010000362.1 GCA_029258495.1 Faecousia sp.
TTCTGGATTTCTACAAGGCATCCAAGGTATACGATGTGCAGTTTACCCATCCCGGGCAGTATGCCAAACTGCTGAGCTTTATCGGCATCCCTCAGGGCGAGGTCTGGAGCGAGGAAGACCGGCGGCGGTTCCGGGCATATTTCCAGTATTTCAAGGAGGCCTTCCACGAGCTTGGCGGCGACAGTCTGTATAGCCAG
The DNA here is from genome assembly GCA_029258495.1 of Faecousia sp. Taxonomy (GTDB): domain Bacteria; phylum Bacillota; class Clostridia; order Oscillospirales; family Oscillospiraceae; genus Faecousia. Next base: position 198 of record JARHYV010000362.1, read on the forward strand.
CCGGAGGATGCCCTGCTGCTGTGGCTTGAGCTGTACCCGTATATGGATCTGGGTAAAATGTCCGCAAGCGAGCTGAAAAACTCTCTGGAGGAGATGTGGGACAATGTCCTTGCCATGGACTCCCCGATCCCCGTGGTATCCACCGAAGTCCCATCGGACACCAAGGCAGGCATCTTCAGCAAGATCATCCGCAAGGATTCGCTGAATGTCGCCTTCATCCACCAGAGAACGGTGGAAACCAGTCCGTGGACAATGGCCCACGATATGGGCAGGCAGCATTTGGAGGCCGCTCTCGGTAAACAAGTCGCCGTCCAGAGCTACTTCGGTGCCGACACCCCCGAGCTTGCCGAGCAGAAGATGGAGCAGGCCATCGAGGCAGGTGCCGATGTGATCTTCGCCACAACACCGCCTCTGATCGCTCCCTGACTGAAGATCTCCGTCAAATATCCCAAGGTCAAGGTTCTCAACTGCTCCGTGCACATGCCCTACTCCACCGTGCAGACCTATTACAGCCGGGTGTACGAAGGCAAATTCATCACCGGTGCCATCGCCGGTGCCATGAGCCGGAACGACCGGATCGGTTATGTAGGCTCTTATCCCATCCATGGTGTGCCTGCGGCGATCAACGCCTTTGCGCTGGGCGCACTGATGACCAACCCCCGAGCAAAGATCGAGCTGAAATGGTCTTGCCTTCCCGGCAATCCCACGCAGGAATTCCTGGAAGAGGGCATCCGTGTGGTTTCCAATCGGGACACACCGGTCGAGGATCGTTTGTTCACCGATTCCGGCACCTATATGATCGATGATGACGGAGCCTTTATTTCCCTTGGCTCTCCCACATGGATGTGGGGCAAATTCTACGAGAATGTGATCCGCTCCATGCTCAATGGCGCATGGGATGCCGAAAAAGGCGGCAAGATCGTCAATTACTGGTGGGGCATGAGCAGCGGTGTGATCGATGTGGCTCTGGGCGAAGAGCTGCCCGACGGTGTCCGCAGCCTTGCCACCATGCTCCGCTCCGGACTGAAACAGGGTTTTATCGATCCATTCTTCCGTCGGATCGTCACTCAGGACGGCACCATTATCAACGACGGCTCCCATTCCCTGTCCCCGGACGATCTGCTGCATATGGACTGGCTCTGCGAAAATGTCCATGGCTGCATCCCCAAATATGACGATATCCTTCCCATTTCCCGTCCTATGGTCAGATTGTTGGGCGTATTCCCCCCAGATAATTCCGAGGAGGTAGCTCCGTGAAAATTTTAGCTGTTGCAGATGAAGAATGCAATGCTCTGTGGGATCACTATATTCCCGGGCGGCTGAAGGACTACGACCTGATCCTGTCCAGCGGCGATCTCAAGGCATCTTACCTTTCCTTTCTGGTCACCATGGCACGGTGTCCCGTCATGTATGTCCACGGCAACCACGATACTGCCTACGAGCGCAATCCGCCGGAAGGGTGCGACTGCATCGATGACAAGCTGGTGATCTACAAGGGGCTGCGGATCCTCGGGCTCGGCGGCTGCTATCAGTACCGACCCGGGAGTTTCCAATACACCGACCGCCAGATGCGCGCCCGTATCCGCAGGCTCAGACGCCAGATCAAGCAGGCCGGCGGCGTGGATATCGTGGTCACCCATGCGCCCCCTCTGGGCGTGGGCGATGCAGAAGACCCCGCCCATCGCGGATTTGAGGCATTTCTCGAGCTGATCGACAGCTATCACCCTACCTACCTGCTGCATGGTCATATCCACTTGTCCTACGGGCACAATATCAAGCGGGAAAACGAATACAACGGAACCAAGGTTATCAATGTATGTGAGCGTTTTACACTGGATATCCCGGATCCTGAACCTTGCTATACAAAAACGCAGGAAATTTGCAACATTTTTCTCAAAATATCCGGAAGAACATATTGACAAAACGAATTTCGGAAGATATAATGAATCAGTCTGAACACAGACAATCCTTGCTCCCAGTGTGCCTGGGGGCCAAACGTCCAAAAGGAGGTGCAAACAACATGGCTAAGATTACTGGTAAGTACGAAGTGCTCTACATCATCGATGCTACCATCGGTGAAGAGGCTACTGCAGCACTGGTAGAAAAGTTCAAGGCAATGGTGGAAGCGGAGGGTACTCTGACCAACATTGACGAGTGGGGCAAGCGTCGCTTGGCATACCTCATCAATGACATGGCTGAGGGCTACTACGTTCTGATGAACTTCGAGTCCAAGCCCCAGTTCCCCGCTGAGCTGGAGCGTGTGATGAAGATCACCGAAGGTGTTATGCGCTGCATGACCACTGCAGTGGAAGAGTAAGGAGGAATTCTTGTGCTCAACCATATCACCATCATGGGTCGTCTGACCCGTGATCCCGAACTCCGTCGCACTGGCAACGGTACCGCTGTGGCTAGCTTCACGCTGGCTGTGGATCGGGACTGTGCTCCCAGA
>JARHYV010000305.1 GCA_029258495.1 Faecousia sp.
TAAAACCAAGTAGCGGTGCTGAAATGACCATCCTTGGCACTGTTGCGGGCTTGGGCGTTCAGAAAGTCCTGAACGGTGGAACGGTCATAGACCAACATATACCAGAATGCACTGCCGATGAGCAAAACAACGAGCAGCAATGGTATGATCCATTTCATAAGTCGTTTCATGAGTATAGCTCCATTTCAGGGAATAGTATAGACGCATTATACTAAATTACAGGAAAATTGTCAAGAAGTGCGATTGAAACAGGGGGCTTTTTGTGCAGAAAACACCATATTTTGCGGTGAGAGTTCGGTAAAATAACATCCGGAGGTGAATTTCATGAGGAAACATATTGTTATTGCATTTCTATGCGGGATGGTGATCCCGGTAGCACTGCTGGCATTGACTGCGCGAGTCTGCACCCAGTATCCGGAGGAGAAGAAACCGGCTGAAACAGACACTGAACAGATGTCAGACCGTACAGAGGATGCGCAGATGGAAGATCCGGTGGCATATGATGCTCAGACGACGATCTCGGTGCAAAAAGAAGATGGCTCTGTGGAAGATATGACCATGGAGGCGTATTTGACCGGAGTCATACTGGCAGAAATGCCGACGGACTTTGAAGAAGAGGCATTGAAGGCTCAGGCGGTGGTGGCACGGACTTATACATGCAAACGGTTGGACACATGGAAACACGATCAGGCAGCTGTATGTACGGATCATGCCTGCTGTCAGGGCTATTGCGCGGAGGATGCTTTTCTTCGGTCGGGAGGGACAGAGGAAGGTATCGATAAGGCTCGGCAGGCGGTCACACAGACAGACGGCATGGTGGTGCGCTATGACGGAGAGCTGATCGATGCCACTTACTTTTCCTGTTCCGGTGGTGTGACAGAGGATGCAGTGGCGGTTTGGGGGAATGATATTCCTTATTTGCAATCGGTAGAAAGCCCCGGCGAAGAGGATGCCCCCAGATTTGAAGAAACCGTGGTGTTTTCGCCGGAAGATTTTTGTGCTATGACCGGATGCTGCGGGTCTGGCCCTTTGACAAGTTGGTTTTCTGAGCCGATCTATACGGAAGGCGGCGGTGTAGATACCATTGAAATCTGCGGAGAGATCTTCAACGGGGTGCAGCTGCGAAAATGTCTGGGACTGCGTTCCACGGCATTCACCATCTCGGTTTCTGATGGCGAGATCATCGTCGATACAAAAGGCTTTGGTCATCGGGTGGGAATGAGCCAATATGGCGCGCAGGCAATGGCAGCTGCCGGCAGCGATTGGAAGGAGATCCTAACGCACTACTATCAGGGGGCTGAAATAGGGACTATGGATAGGATAAATTAAAATAAAATTAGGGGTTGACAAATGAGCTGCATGGTGATATAATTCATCATGTTCCGCGAGGGAAACTGATGCGGGTGTAGCTCATCTGGTAGAGCGCCACCTTGCCAAGGTGGAGGTAGCGAGTTCGAGCCTCGTCACCCGCTCCAAAGACTTCAACTTTTTGTTGAGGTCTTTTTTTCTTTACATTAAAGCGAACAAAAAGTGCCGCTCACTGCAATCTGTGCAGTGAGCGGTTTTTCTATGGGGTAGTAACAACAGGGGAGCCACCCAGCGGATATGCGGAATAGTCCCATACATAACCTTCCATCATGCTGTCATCCAATAGCTGCAATTTACCTGCCTTGGCTGAGGCAAGCAGATCGACATGGTAATAAAATCCATTGGACTGGACAAGGTTCCAGTGGCGTGACTGTCCCTGATAAGTACCGGAAACCGTTACACAATTCAGACCGATCCGCACGCACATGGCAGAGTAGATCTGAGCAAAAGCTTTGCTGTCACCGACTCCGTGGCACAGCAGGGAGTATGACGGTGTCAGCGAGGTTTCGTACTTATAATCGAAACGCTCCATCAGAAAGGTGTAAAGCTGAGTGAATTTGGTCTGCTCATCGGCATCACTGCTGACATACAGCTCGGCAGAGGAGAAGATGGGTTTTACCATATTCTGCATCTGACGAAGGGAATCTCTGCTGTTTTGATAGGTAAACAGGATCTCGACTATGCGAGTGCTGCCTTGTTCCGGATATGTCTGCACGGAAACTTGCGGAACCTCCATCACAATATCGGGGTGCAGTGCGGCATAATCGGTGATCCATTGGGCAAGATCCAGCTCCTCATAACCGGTGACCAAAAGGATCAGAGAGCTGCGATGGGAATTCAGTGCGTCAGCGATCTGCCCCTTTGCGCCCGGGAGCCCATAGACGGAGCGGATCTGGTCGAGCTCTGATTTTGGGTGCTTGTATGTGATCTCCAGAGAAATGGCGTTCTGACCGCTGTTTGTGCCGATCTCATAGTCGATGGATTGTACGGAATAAGCACCCAGAGGATAGGAGTTCATGATGTAGCTTTTTGCGCGGATCATATCTGCTTTCACATCATCAAGTGTATAATCTGCTAGGTGAAAGATCCCTTCGGTTGCACCCAGATCGATCAGACTGATGATACCGCTCCGAAGGTCAATAAAATCACTGACAGTCGGAACCTTTTCACCTGCATGGGCATAGCCCACCTGATGCGGTGTGATGGAAACAAAATTTCCGTCCATCCAGGCACAGCTGGTAAGGGAGAAACATAGACAGCCAGTCAATACAAGCACAGCCAACCGTTTCAATGGGCACACCCTTTCTTTACAGAGAATTGTGGGAATATGTAGCAAATCCATCCCCAAGCACCTGATGGGCTTCCTGAACAATGATAAAGGCACTGGGATCGATAGAAACCACAAGCTCCTTCAGCTCCGCCAGCTGTCCTTTTTTGACTGCGGTCAGGATGACCTTGGTATCCGCTTGGGAGTAGTGCCCCTGACCGTAGAGGTAAGTCACACCCCGATCCAGCTGAGAACAGATGGCGGAGGCAATCTCAGCGTGCTGCTTGCTGATGATCAGAGCGACCTTGGAATAGTCGAACCGATATACGACTGCATCGATCACCTGACTGGTCGCTAAAACAGCAATGATGCTGTAAAGCATGTTGGATACATCCCGAAAGACGATACCGGTCAGGGCTGCCACCACCAGATCAAAGGCAAAGGAGATCTGTCCGATGGGCATATTCCGGTAGCGGGATTTCAGCAGCCGCACGATGATATCCGAGCCGCCGGTCGAGGCATTCGCCATGAAAACAACTCCGAGTCCGGCACCACCTAAAACACCACCGTAGAGTGCGGCAACCAGAGGCTCTACCTCCGGTACCGGAATGATGGTAAAAAGATCCAGAAAGACGGATAAAAAGATCGTGCCGAGGATGGAACCGACAAAAAATCGCATACCGATCTTTTTTCCTCCAACCAAAAATAGAGGAAGGTTCAGCAAAGCCGTGATCAGACCCACGGTGCCGATGGGAAAGATGTGGATGATGATCATGGCTACACCGGAGATACCGCCGGAATTCAGACCGTTTGGTTCGAGAAACAGGTCAAAAGCCAGTGCAAAGATGGCGCAGCCAAGCAGGATCTTTCCGATCCACAGGGCAGCAGATGGAAGTTTTTTCATAGTGCTCCTCCTTTATAGGTGGATGCTGATTTGCTGTTCGGGGGACTCCTCCGGTTTCAGAATGGCACCGGCGGCAGGCAGGGATTTTGCCCGATAGCGTGCCTCGTTGACAATATTGCTGCCGGCAAGCGGGCAGGCATAGTCGAAGGTGGCTTTTTTGCGAAGGGACATCAAGCTGACACCAATGGTGGAACGGGTTGCCTTGGGCATCAGCAGAGCTGTGGAGAAGATCAAAGCCCTGTTGTCGGAGGAGTAGGCCACCAGCTGGGTGTCTGCCTCCAGAG
>JARHYV010000359.1 GCA_029258495.1 Faecousia sp.
TTTGTTGCTCATATTATATAAAATCACGTTCGCTTTGTCTATGTCATTCCAACAAAAAGCATCTGAGCATTATGTCACATTATATCCATGCGGTATTCACCAATCTGCACACAAATTTCTCGCGGAACGCCATACACATCCTATGGTCGCCATTGCCGCACGAAAACGATCCGCCATTCAGCTCTGATCCCAACGCCTATCAGCATGTCAAAACTCCAGAGCGAATTCCCAATCAAAGCTCGTTTCGCACAGACGGTACTGCTCAGCAAGCTCCGGGCCACAGGAATTGGAGCCTACACCGCTCATTTTGTAATCCAGATGGAAATAAATGCTGTCGCTCTCCGGCAGCTCGTAGTCGTGCTTTGCCTGCGTCAGCTGATCCACACTGTAAGCGGATACGCAGAACCCAAAGGGCTGCCGTGCCGTCACATGCACATTCTTCACCTGAACCTCATAGCAGTTCCAGCGGCTGCCGGTTTCCTGAGGCTTGATGTTTTCATCCGGCAGATCCTCCGGCTGCACCGAGAACCGATCCAGCCACTGGGCATGATGCTTGTCCCAGTAGCTTTCCTCCGGGCCGTAGCCATAATAGCACACGGGCTCCTGCGTGGGCTGCATCTGCATGACCACGCCAAACCGGGGCAGCCACGGCATATCCTCCGGACGCTCGCCGTGCATCCGGCAGTGCAGCGTCCCGTCTGCGGAGATCTGCCAGAGCAGCTCGATCTTCACCGCAGGGCGGATCGCCATCGCTCCGAGGGACAGCCTGCAGCTCACGGCATTGCCCTGAGGCTCACAGCTGTACACTCTGGGGCGCACCCGGTCATATCCGGCCTCACGCCACTGGTTCACCACATTGCGGTCGTTATCCGTGGGCGCTCTGAAGATGCTGAATTCCATGGGTGCCTTCAGGAGCTGTCTGCCCTGTTTCTCCAAAGATGCAAACAGCCCCGTAAAGCTGTCCAGCTGATAAGGGAAATCCTTTCCCCTGATCTGCACATACCGCCCCTCCTGCCGGATCTGCACTTCCCCGGGTAGCACCTCCGGCACGGTCTGCTCCACGGGAGCAAGGATCAGCTGGTCGATGCCCAGTTCACTTCCCTGAGCCGTCAGCGGCAGCTCCTGCACCTGTGTATAGCGCAGCAGCAGGGTGGTTCCCTCCAAGGGCTCCTGAGGCAGCTCGATCTCCAGAGCCGCCGTTTTATTGGCAGGACAGGCAGGTGTGGGGATCTCGCCTGCCCACAGGGTCTGCCCTCTTCTGCTGATGGTGCCGTGGATCGCCACCGTCCCGAGAAGATCGCTGAAATCCATGCAGTTTTCCACCAAGACCCTGCCGTTTTCCATAGCGGCACGCACGGGTCTGTACACCTGTTTCATCTCCAGATATCCGGAACCGGGTCTGCGCAGCGGAGATACCAGTCCGTCCACGCAGAAGTTGCCGTCGTGGAGCTCTTCTCCGGAATCACCGCCGTAATGCAGCATGGGCTTTCCCTGCCGGGTGGTGCCGGCATACACCGCATGGTCACACCACTCCCAGATAAAGCCGCCGCAGAACATGGGATATCTGCGCATCCTGAGCATGTAATCCTCCAGATCTCCGGGGCCGTTGCCCATGGCATGGGCATACTCACACAGCAGATAGGGCTTGTCGGGGAAGTCCGGGGATGCGATATAGGCATCCACCTCCTCCATGCTCTGATACATCCGGCTGTGGAAATCCAGATTGCTGTAATCGGCATCCGCGCTTGCCATCCATGTGTTTTCATAGTGGACAAGTCTGGTGGGGTCAAAGCCCTTTGCCCATGCAGCCGCCTGTTCCAGACAGACCCCGTAGCCGCACTCGTTGCCCAGTGACCAGATCAGCACGGCAGGCTGATTGATATCCCGTCGGACACAATGCTGCACGCGGTCAAGGATCGCCGGCGCAAATGCAGGATCCTCGGGGATGAGATTGACCGCTCCGCCGTAGATGCACTGTGTGCCGTGGGTTTCCAGATCCGTTTCATCGATGAGGTAGAACCCATATTCATTGCAAAGCTCCACAAACCACGGAGCATTGGGGTAATGACTGGTGCGGATGGCATTGATATTTCCCGCCTTCATCAGCCGCAGATCCCGCAGCACATGCTCCCGATCCACCACAGGCCCTGTATACGGGTCGCTGTCGTGGCGATTGACACCTCTGAACAGGATCGGTCTGCCGTTCAGCAGCAGGACACCCTTTTCTCTGGACACCTCGCGGATGCCCACCTTCTGCACGATGGTTTCCCCGGGTACGGACAGGGTCAGCTCATACAGGTCAGGCGTTTCCGCCGTCCAGCACTTGGGCTGCGTCACAGCAAAGCGGAAACCGCCTCCCACCGCCTCACCGGGGATCCGGCTGCCCTCCCATGTGAGCTCGCAGCTCACGGCAGGCGCACCCAAGACCTCGGTGATATCCACCGTCACAAGGGCATCGTCCCCCTTGAGATGGGTCTGCACCCGAAAATCCCGAATATGCTCCTGAGGACGCAGCAGCAGATGCACATCCCGGATGATGCCGCTGGTGCGGAACTTGTCCTGATCCTCAAGATAGGTTCCGTCGCACCATTTCAGCACCAGAACGGACAGCAGGTTCTCACCCGTAACGGTATAGGGGGTGATGTCAAATTCGCTGGAGCTGTGGCTGATCTGGCTGTATCCTGCAAACACGCCGTTGACCCAGAGATAAAAGCAGGAGTCCACGCCCTCAAAATACAGATACTGTTTCTTTTTCCGGTCTTCCTCCGTCAGGACGAAATCCCGCTGATAGGCACCGCAGGGGTTCTCCTGCGGGACATAGGGCGGATCGTAGGGAATGGCATAGCGAACATTGGTGTACTGGGGTCTGTCATATCCCGTGTGCTGCCAGCACGAAGGGACGGCGACCCGATCCCAGTCCTCCTGTTTTTCCGACACAAATGCATCCGGCACCTCCAGATACGATGTCCCATAGAAAAACCGCCAGTCCCGGCTGCTGAGCAGTCTGCCGGAAAGCGCCCCCTGAGGATCCCGGGGCAGATAATAGCACCGGTCAGGCTCCGTGCCGATATGCAGCTGTTCCAGATTTTCGTGGTAAATGTTCTCGATTTTCATAAAAGTCACTCCTTTTATGGATTGTCTTATTCAAAAAGCAGGAGATGCGGGGATCTCCTGCTTTTTCTGTTATGTCATAAGATCTACGGTATCTTCCTGCTCCATCTGGCGGAAGACCGGCGCAAGGATCCTGGTATCGCTGTATGCGATGAAGGCAAACCCGATGATCAGCCAGAACACCATGGTGCTGAGGAACATGGGCATGGAGAAAAAGGGGATCCAGAAAACCAGTGTATTGAGCAGCACCATCACGATGGTTCTGGGCAGCTTCACCACCGCAAGGATCAGGCTGTTGTTCAGATGATCGCGCATGGTATTGCGGTAGCGTGTGATCAGGGGGAACAGATAGGACATGACGCACAGCACCACTGCCACCAGTACCCCCACAAGGATCTTGAGGATCTGTCCGACCCAGCCCTGCGCATACGCAATGATCAGCATGGTATTGCAGCCCATGCCCACCAGAAACACCAGCAGCATCAGCCACGCTGCGGTAGCCTGTTTGAAATTCTCCCGGAACGCCTGAAAAAACCGCCGTACAGGGGGCTGCTCCTCGTTGAAGATCTGATCCTGTGCCACCTGCAGCATCCCTGCAAGGGCTGCGCCCAGTGTCACCACCGGGATGCTGCAAATCAGAAACAGAAAATTTGCCAGCATCAGATTAAAGACTTTTTCCAGAAACTGAAACACCGGATTTTCCGGTGTGAAATTTTTAAGCATGCCGTTATCCTCGACTTTCTACAAATTCTTCCCCGCGCTGCTCCTGCAGCCACTGATCCACCTGGAGCTGCAGCTGCTGCTGCAGCCGCTCGATGCCTGCCTGACGCATATCCTCAAGGGCGATGCTCCGATATGCCGCCGGCTCCACAGATCCGGTCAGCAGCGCATTATCAAACCGCTGATAGATCTTGCTCACCTGTGTGTATTCCTGCTCCAGTTCACGCAGATCCGGTTCAAATCCCAAAAGCTCGGATACCTGAGCCTGCGCGTTGTATTCCCGATACCGATCCCATTTCTTAGGATCTTCTCCCACCATGGTCTTCAGGATGTACCAGTTGCCCTGCGTGTAGGGCACGCCCCGATAGCCGTCGGAGATCATCTCCACCTGATCCTGCTCGGTAAGCTGATAATGGACGCCCTCTATGCCGAAATTCAGCAGATTTCGCACATCCGGATCCAAATTCACCGCCTGCAGGAACTGCAGAGCCTCCTTTGGATGCGGCGTATGGGCATTGACCGCCATCAGTGCCCCTCGGGCTGTGGTATTGGTGACCCACGGACTGCTCACATGCTGGCAGACAATGGGATAGCCGAAATCCACGGTAAAGCTCGCGTCGGCCTCCGGCCCTCCGGTGCCGAACCGGCAGAAGACCTGCTCTTCACGAAATCTGGAGATCGCCGTGCGCAAGGTCGCATCCGCATTGATCAGTCCCTTTTCATAGAAACGGTGCAGGGTTTCCTGTAACTGCTGCATCTGCTTTGTTTCATACAGGTTCACCACCCGGCATTCCGGATCTCCCCGTCGAACCACCAGAGGCAGATCCTCGCCCACCACATATTCATACCCCACAAGCCCCGTCATATTGACCCGCTCGGAGGTAAAGAGCATGGGCACCACATCCGGCTCCCTCTGGGCGATCATGGTAAGCACCGGCTCCAGATCCGAAAGCGTGTGATATTCCTCGATGCGGATGCCGTACTTGTCCACCAGCTCCTGAGAAAACAGCAGCTGGATCACCGGCGCAAGCTCCTTGTTGGTGGGGATGCCGAAGATCCGTTCATTGATCCGAACTCCCTGCCAGAACCGAGGCTCCACCGCATCGTACAGGGGCTTGCCCTCACCCAGAAGGTAATCTGTCAGATCCAGAAAGACCCCGTTGGTGGCATTTTTCATATAGTGGGTATCCCAAGTGAACACCACATCAAAATCCTGATTGGTATTAAGGACGCTGTTGACGGTATCCTCGTATTCGTTCCAGTCGATCTTGCGGTAGTCCACCTGAAAGCCGTAACGCTCCATCAGCAGCCGGTTGAGGGCATCATTCACCTGAGAAAGATCCCGGTCTGCACGGCCTATGGTATAGTAGCGCAGCACCACCGGCGGCTCTTCCTGCTCTGTATTTGCCATCTGAGGCCGGGTGCAGCCTGCAAGCATCAGCACCGCCAGCAGCAGCGCAAACATCCGGATCCGTTTCAATTCATGTCCTCCTCTGCCGTGCCGTCGGCTTGATCCACGCTCCGCAGAGAACCGGGTGAAAAGCCAAAATAGGTCTTAAAATGGATATAGAAATGGTTCATCTGCACATAGCCCACCATATTGGCAATGACGGAGATCTTTTCCTGGGTGTTCAGGATCAGCCGCTTTGCCTCCAGCATGCGGTATGCCATCAGATAGTCGCTGAACTTCATCCCCGTGTCCTTCAGAAAGATCCTGCCGATATACTTGCCGCTCATGCGGAAACTGTCGGCGATGGACGAAAGGCTCAGAGAGCTGCGATAGCCGGACTTGACCGCCAGAATGATCTTGTTGGTGATCTTGGACAGGTCGCTGTATGGCACCTTCAGCACCGGGTCAAGCTCCTGAGGCTTTGCCCCTGCATCCGCCAGACTGCCCTTCAGCTCGTTGACCACCGTGCGCTCCACAAATCGGCGCAGCTCCGTCACATTGATGGGCTTGAGCAGATAATCTGCCGAGCCTGCCTGCATGGAGCGGCGCAGATACTGGATATCGTCAAAGCCCGAGATCATGCAGAACACGGTCTTCAGCCCCAGACTCCGCAGGTGATCCACCAGCTCATAGCCCCAGTGGGACTCCAATTTGATATCCACCAGAGCCACATGGGGCTGAAAATCCACCGCCAGATTGGCAGCCTCTGCATAGGAAGAGGCAGTCATGATGGAGGTAAAGCCATAATCTGCCCACTCCAGCAGAAATCTGACATTTTCACAGATATCCTTTTCGTCATCCACGATCAGCAGACGATACATCATCACTCTCCCCTTTCTGATAAACGATGCGGATACAGATCCCCTCAGGGTCGTTGTTTTCCATGGTCATGTGCAGCTGTCCCGCGTAAAACAGCCGAAGGCGGTGCAGTACATTGTACAGACCGATCCCCTGACCCTGACGGGAGCCGTCCTCCTCCAGATCCCGATTGATCTGCTCCAGCTGCTCCGGCTCCATAAAGCCGATGTTGTCGAAAAAGCGGAACTCATAGCCGTCGGGTATGGTCTTGAGCTCCACCACGATCACCTTGATCTGGTCATCCTGCCGGAAATTGTGCTTGAAGAAATTCTCCACAATGGGCTGCATCCAGATCTTGGGGGTCATGACCTCCTCAAGCTCCGGATCCACATCGAAATAGTACATGAACTCATCGCCATAGAGGAAGGTCATCAGGTCGAGATACTGCCTCGTGATCTCAAGCTCCTGTTTCATGGAGATGACCGGCTCCGTCTTCACGATGTTCCGATACAGCAGCCCCAAGCCTGCCGTAGCCTCCGCCACATCCGGCGCATGCTCCGTCAGCGCGCGCATGCGGATACGCTCCAAGGTATTATACAGGAAGTGGGGGTTCAGCTGCGCGGCAAGCATATCCATCTGCGCCCTCTGCTGGCTGATGGTGAGCTTGTACTCCTGCTGGATCAGGTTGTCCAGATGTCTGTACAGGTCATTCAAGCCCCGAACGATGGCATCATACTCCGGATTTGCCCCTGCAATGGAGATCTGATCAAAATTCTCCTTCTCCGCCTCTGCCATACTGTGCAGGATGGTGCGGATATAGTCGGTATCCTGAGAAAATCGCCGGATCAGCACCACATTGATGGCGCCGAAGGCCAGCACAAAGCACACCGCCAGCAGCACAAAGCTGCGCAGCATTCCCTGCAAAAGCACCTGACTCTGGACAAGATACAGGATCGAAAAGGGCAGATACTGGGAGGTATAGCCGGCATAGTAGAATGCGCCCGACTCCGTCGTGCCCTGCCTGACGCCGCCTTGCTCCATCAGCTGCGCCGCCTGCTGCGCCGAGATCTGCACCTGCCCCCGGGATATGGTTCCGTGGGGCAGCATCAGACACAGCCCACGACCCGGCTCGTTTGGCATGACCCGGTCTATAAAGCCCGTCAGATCCATCACGATGCTGATCTTGCCCACATAGGCGGATTTGCGGTGAATATCCATCTGGTATGCACAGCCTGAGCGGCAGATCGCCTCCGCCTCTTCTGTGGTGATGATCCGATGACGGGCATCTCCCCGGCTGTTGAACTCCAGATCCACCACATTTTCCGGCGCATAGCAGATGATATGGCGGATGCTGTAATCACTGGTCTGAACCAGATTTTTGAAATCCACCATGATATTCACATCCGGCTCTCTGGGCTGCAGCAGGCGGCGCATGGTATACTCCTGAGCGCTTGAGCCGAAGTAGCGGAAGAAATCCTCTGCAAGTCCGGGGGATGCATAGATCTGGGTGTAGAACTGGTCGATGGAATTGACCACCTGACCCACACGGCGATCCACCCCCTCATAGACCTTGGTGGACTCCGCCACGAAATTCTCCTGTGCGGAATTGAGCATATCCCGATAGACAAATCCCAGAATGGTCGCCGCCAGCAGCAGGGCGATCACCTGATAGGTCAAAAAGGTGCGCCTGTATGCCTTGGTATGGAGGAAATTGCTATATTTGCTCATCGATGTTTCCTCATCCGAAAAAATCGGATATCAGCGGATATCATAGATCGACTCGATGGTGAGATGTTCCATCAGTTCCTGTGCGCTGCGGTGGGTGCGTGCCACCACCCGATAGGGCTTGCCGTCGGTGAGGGCGAAGAAATTGTCGGAAAGCACGCAGTCAAAGTCCTTGAAGTCGATGTTCACACCGGCGGCGAATACATCCGCTGCCACCTCGATGGCAACGCCTTCGTCCGTGTCCTCGCACTTGACGGTGAAGGCAGGCTTGCGCCATGCAAAGTGCTTGTTCGCAACCAAAAGCTCTGTCTGGCGCATGATAAAGCTGCCCTGCTCATCGAACAGATCCACCGTCAGGAAGGTGTCGTAGGGATCCTCTGCCTCCACCGTATATTCAAAGATATCCTTGGAGGTCAGGGACTTCACGAAGATCCGCTCGTGTGCGCTGTCGAGAACCGTCAGGTCTGCCTTGCGCAGACTCAGGCGGATCTCACCCCGGAAATCCTGCATGGTTTCGTTGGAAACATTCACATTCAGCACGCCGTTTTCCAGAAACAGTCCCATTGCCACCGGGGCATAGAACTTCTTTGCCGCATAGTGCAGTGCCTTGTATCTGCCGTAGTAATCCACGCTTGACCAGCTTGCAACGGGCCAGCAGTCGTTGAACTGCCAGTACATGGAGCCCATGCAGTAGCCACGCTCCCGGCGGAAATGCTCCACACCGTATTTGATGGCATCCGCCTGCAGCAGCTGCGAGGCGTACACCAGTTTTTCAAAGGAATGGGGGTACAGATAATTGTCTGCCAGATAGCGCAGGATCTTGCCGTTGCCGCCCTTGCACTTCTGGTGATCCTCCATGATCCGGGAGAAACAGTTCTGCTCCTCCTCCGGGCAGAAGGTGCGGATGGTCTTCATAGAGGGGAATGCCTCAAAACCATACTCCGAGCAGAAACGGAAATGCTTTTGGCGGTAGGTGGTGAAGGGCACACCGCCGTGCCAGACCTCCCAGTAGTGGGTATCACCCCGGGCAAAGTTGCCGGGATCGTCAAAGCCGCCGCCGGAGCAGGGGCTTGAGGGCCAGTAGAAGATATCCGGCGCCAGTTCCTCGGCAATCTGGGGCAGCACACGCTCGTACAGCTGAATATAGTCCTCCCGTACCAGCTGGCTCTCGCCGATGCCCCATGTGAGGACTGCCAGCTCCATCTCGTTGTTGCCGCAGATCAGTCCAAGGCTTGCGTGGTGGCGCAGACGCTTGAGGTTCTGGGCAGCCTCTGCCTTGCACTCTGCCTCAAACTGAGGGGTCATCCACACATTGGCGCAGGCAATCATAAAGTCCAGCCACACCAGAATGCCGTTGCGGTCGCACAGCTCAAAGAAATAGTCATCGGGATAGATGCCGCCGCCCCAAACACGAAGGGAATTGAAGTTGGCATCCAGACACTGCTGCATCATGGTGTCCATGGTTTCGTGGGTCACCCGGGTCAGCAGGCTGTCCTGCGGGATAAAGTTTGCACCCATGGCAAAGATCTTCACCCCGTTGATCACAAAGCAGAATTCGCTGCCCTTCTTGTCCGGATCCGGCTTGGTGCTGACGGTGAGGGTACGCAGACCGATGCGCTTGTGATTGCGGTCGATCACCGTTTCGCCCTGAACCAGCTCCACATCCAGATCGTACAGGGGCTGTTCGCCGTAGCCGCGAACCCACCAGAGCTTGGGCTGCTCAATGCGGATCACTGCCCTGCCGTCCTCCAGACAGACCCGCTGTCCGTCGATGCAGGCATACATCCGGCAGCCGCTTGCCTTCGCCGTGGTCGCCGTGACGGTCAGATCCACCACGCCGTCGTGGTGATCCTGAAGGACATGCACATCCTCGATCCGGTCTGTGTCATAGGCGCGCAGCTCCACCGGGCGGTAGATGCCCATATCCGGCAGCGCAGGGCCCCAGTCCCAGCCGGACTGATACAATGCCTTTCTCAGGTGTGCAGCACCGGGGATGGTATCGCCGTCATTGGTATACAGATAGTGCCGCAGGTGCCGGTCTGCAAAATACTTTGTGGGGGATTTGAAATCCAGACGGATGGTATTGGTTCCCTCATGCAGCAGGTGCTTGACTTCGTATGTATAGGATCTGTGCATATTCTGAACCTGATCCAGTTTCGTGCCGTTGAGCGTGATGGTACAGATTGTATCCAGACCGTAGAAGGTCAGCTCCGCAAAATCCCGGCTCAGCAGTGACTGATCTGCCTCAAACCGGGCAGTAAACGCACAGTCCTTATCTGCAAGAGAAGTCAGGATCTGATCGTTTCTTCCGTCAAAGGGATCCGGGATCTTTTTGTTGTCCAGCAAAACGCTGTACATGGTACAAGGTGCCTTGCAGGGGATCTCCCCGAAGGACTCGTATTGGAATGTCCAATTTGTGATTTGCATAAGCTTATCCTCTCTTACAGGTGAAATCGTTTTTCGTAGAAATTCCGATAAACCGGGGCCGAAGCCCCGGTTTATCTTCAGTATAACAGGTTCTTGACAGGGGTCAAGAACTTCCTTTTATTTTACAAGCAAAGTGATGATCTCATACGGCTTGATCACCAGTGTTACCTTGCCGTCCTCCACGGGCAGCTCGCACTCTGCCTGCTCCAGCAGGTCGGTGCTGTAAACCTTCTTTGCGCCCTCGGGCAGGGTCACAGTCACCTTGGTGCGGGCATTTTCCGACTCGTACAGACGCAGCACGGTGCCGTTGCCGTCTTCTGCCTGCTTGACGGTTTCCAGGATCACATTCTTGCGATCCACACCGGCATAGCTGAACTTCTCGCCGGCCTCGCCGCCGATGCAGGCATAGGCAGGCTGGTTCAGCTTTGCAGCCTCCTGCAGGGTGCCGGCCTCACGCCAGGTGCCGCAGTGGGGGTACAGGCTGTAGGTGAAGTAGTGCATCTCGTTGTCGGTGTTGGGGTTGGGCTCGATGCCGCACTTGATCAGGGTCAGACCGATCACGCCGTCGCGGACGCTGTGACCGTACTTGCAGTCGTTGAGCAGGCTCACGCCGTAGTGACCCTCGGACAGATCCATCCACCGCTGACCGCAGCTTTCAAACCGTGCCTTCTCCCAAGAGGTGTTGGTATGCACCTTACGGGTGACATTGCCGAACTGCACCTCGAAGGTCGCCTCGTCCGTGTGGATATCCACCGGGAACTCCGCCTTGAGCAGGTGCTGATGCTCCTTCCAATCGGCCTGTGTTTCAAAGTCGATCCGGCGCAGGCTGCCATAGAAGTGGATCTTCTGCCAGATGGTGCTGTTGCACAGCTTGTACTCAAGCGCCAGTGTGGTACGCACGGGGCCGTCCTCGATCCACTGCATGCTCACCAGACCGTCAACGGGCCAGCTCTTTTCGGTGTAGTACATGTCGATATCCCAGTTATCGTAGTAAACGGGCTTATCCTCGTACAGACGCAGGGTGTTCAGTGCCTTGCCGGCCTTGCACAGCTCGCGCTCCTCTACCTTGTCGAACAGGGAAACGAAACGGCCTGCCTCGTCCAGAGTCACCCGGTAGTAGGGTGTTTCCAGATGGTAGTCATCGGAGCGGACAAACACGGACTCTGCCTTGGCATCGGTCAGACCGAAGGAGCTCCAGCCCTTGGAGGGCAGGTTCTCCACATAGGCAACCGCACCCTGCTCGGTCTTCTGGATCGGGTAGACATGCTCGCCGTCGGTCAGAGCCGTTGCCTGCACATCCCCCAGCTCCACCACATCGTTGCGGTCAAAGCCCAGTGTATTGAACACGGTGACGCCGCTGCCCTTGGGGGTCAGCTTTTCGATGCGCTCCCGGATCAGACCCTGCACCTCCTGTGCCAGAGCCTCGTACTCCCGCTTGGTCACCTCATAGACCTCTGCGATGGAGCTGCCCGGCAGGATATCGTGGAACTGGTTGAGCAGGATGATGTCCTGCCACAGGCGGTGATCTGCCTCAGCAGGGTAGTCCTTCGCCAGAACGCCCAACAGCTCCAGATCCATCATCATCAGCTCACTCTTGCGGTTGCCCCGCTTGTTGCGTGCCATGGAGGTGTAGGTGCCTCTGTGGTATTCGAAGTAGAATTCGCCTTCCCAAGTGTCCAGACGGGGGTTGTCCTTGACCCGCTCGTTCAGCTCGTCAAAGTAGGTACGGGAGGTTTCCTGACGCACCATGGGGATACCCTTGATGCCCTGCTCCATACGCATGGAGGTTTCCAGCATCTCACGGGTGGGGCCGCCGCCGCCGTCGCCGTAGCCATAGGAGATCAGGATATCGTTGTTGATCTGCTTGTTCTGGTATCGCTCCCAGCCGCCCATAATGGAGCCGGGATGCAGCATGCCGTTGTAGGTGGTGA
>JARHYV010000296.1 GCA_029258495.1 Faecousia sp.
AGCGATCAGCCGGTACACCGCAAGAGCATCCTGTTTCACCTGCTCCGGTAGGGCAAGGTGCGAAAACACATGCTCGATCACATGCAGATTGCTGTGATGATGCCCATGGGCATGATGGTGTCCGTGATCGCCGTGAGCGTGCAACGTCTCACCCTCCTGCACTCCACGGATCGTCACCGACATATGTGTGCCCACAATGCCGCATTTGATGCATTTTTCCGGCGTAAAGACCACATCCGGCAGCCCCATGCCGTTGAGCTGCCGCACGAAGTCTTCCGGATCGGACAGCAGCTCCAGCAGGGCTGCCGTGAGCATATCCCCCGCCGCACCCATGCCGCAGTCGATATAAAGGGTTTTCATTGACGCACCTCCATGTGATTGATCCGATTTGCAAGATATCCGGCTCCAAAACCGTTATCGATATTCACCACGCTCACACCGCTTGCGCAGGAATTGAGCATGGAAAGCAATGCAGACACGCCTCCGAAGGACGCACCGTAGCCCACACTGGTGGGAACTGCGATCACCGGACAGTCTGCCAGACCGCCCACCACACTGGCAAGCGCCCCCTCCATCCCGGCAACGGCAACGATCACACTGGCACCCATCAGCAGCTCCATGTGCGCCAGCAGCCGATGGACTCCGGCAACGCCCACATCGTACAGCCGCACCACCTCACTGCCGAAGATCTCCGCCGTAAGGGCCGCCTCCTCTGCCACCGGGATGTCACTGGTGCCGCCGGTTGCCACCACGACCCTGCCAATGCCATCCGGCTCCGGCATACCGCCCACGATCCCCACCTTTGCATCCTCGTGATATTCCATTGGGACGCACTGCGCCACACAAGCCGCATCTTCCGGGGAAATTCTGGTGATCAGCACCCGATCCTGTCCGTTTTTGCGCATCGTTTCGATGATGCCGACGATCTGCCGAGGGGTCTTGCCTGCGCCGTAGATGACCTCTGCCGCGCCCTGACGGAGCTTTCGGTGCAAGTCTACCTTCGCATATCCAATGTCTTCAAAGGGAGCCGTCTTGAGCTGCATCAGCGCATCGTCAACGGATGTCTGACCCCTGCGAACCGACTCCAACAGTCTTCTGATATCTGTATCCATATGATGGGTTCTCCTATCGTTAAAGGATGCGTGCCGCCGGCCCGCTCCTGATTGGTGTTATTATACATGACCACGATCGGCCTTGCAAGACTGCTTTCATATCCACCTGCGCCGCCCCACAAATGCAGAAACTCCCCATTTCCCGATGGAAATGGGGAGTTTGTTAAAATCAGTTGGGAACAGGGCTTGCGCAGTAGACCCATGCGTTGGGCAGCTGTCTGCCCTCGGGGATCAGATTGCTGTTGGAGCAGCGCATGATGTACTCACCCTCATACCACATGATGGAACTGGTACCGCCGTCCACATTCATTGCCTGATATGCGCCGTAGCGCTCCAGAATGGCTGCACATTCCTCGGCATTGCAGCCCAGAGAGTCCACCTTACGGCCCTCGATGCCCAGCATCAGGATGGACTCATCCTTGGTCTGTCCGATACAGGTTCTGGGGTTCAGTGCCGTGTAGGTGTAGTCCTCACCTGCCACATTCACGCCGTCCACGATCAGCGCCGGTGTCCACTCGGTGGCATCGGTGCAGTTTTCACTGTAATCATTCTGGGCATCCACAATGTAGAGCCGGTTATCCTTGTGCAGCTCCACACGCTTGTAGCCCCAGGGATAGTGATAGCCGAAGGTCTCGCCGCTGCACATTGCGCCGCCTGCCTGATCGGCACCCTCTTCCACACTGGGATCATCGCCAAAGCCGGAGCCGGTCATTGCCACCAGACCATTGTTGTTCTGTGCGATATCGCCGACCCATTCGCCGGCTGTGCCCCACTTGGAGGAAGGCGCGCACTTGAGTCGGGACGCATCCTTGCCGATGACCAGGACGCCACGGTATGTACTGCCTGTGACCCGGATGACCATCAGACCGTTTGCCGCATCGATGGCAAGCACCTGATCGCCCTGCGTGGTATAGATATCGGTGCCCTCATCGTCCAGACCTGCCTCATTGACCCAGAACTTATCCCAGCCGTTGGCAATGGCTTCGGGATGGGACTCTGCATAAGCCCGTGTGGATTTTTCATCCAATTCATAGAACAATTCAAAAAACTTATCCTCTTCGTTGGAGAAACCCACATCCTGAGCCAGTCCGCTGAGGATCGAGGCAGCTGCCTCCTTGCTGAAACCGGAGGAAGGGGACTTGGTAGGAGTCGGATCCTTGTCCACATCCTCCCACTTGGAGTCCACACCCATCTGGGCGCTCCTGCTGGCTTCACGGCGATCCACAACATCCTGAACGATGTCGCCGGGGATCAGCGCAGTCGCCAGCCACTGGTGGCGCATGGTGATCATAGCGGTATCGATGTAGATATTACGTAGTGCTGCCAAAGGCTTGATCCAGTCCGTAAAAATCACAACGCAGTAGGCAGACTCGATAAACAGCAGCAGCCCCAATAGGATCGCCACGATCCGCAGAGCAGGTTTCTTCTGCTTGGGCTTGGACTGCTTGGTTTTGGAGGCTGCCTTGGTCTGCTCCGGCTCTCTCGCCTGAGCCGGCTTTCTGGCATTGCTGCGCTCCTGAGCAGGAGCCGTCCTGCCGGGGGCAGATTTTCTCGGTGTGGTGGTTACCATCTGCTCCGGCAGATCCAGTCCCTCCAGCGGATCGCCCAGAGGGTCATCCAGATCGATGGGAAGATCCTGCTGCAATTCCTGCTGTAACTCCTGTTTCAGTTCCAGTTCAAACATCGCCAAATCATTCTGCCCCAGATCATCTGGAGCCAGGTCAGTGGCGTCTGCCGGATCCTTTTCTCCAGAGAAACGCCCGCTTCCCTTGCCTCCGAATAATTTGTTCGCCATATTATCGATTCCTCCGAATTATTTATATATTGTCCAACAGATAGTGGACGGAACGGATCAGTCGGTCACCCTGATAATACACCCGTGGGACACGGCGGCTGATTCCGCAAATGAATTCATAGTTAAAGCTGCCTGCCTGCTGGGCGATCTGTTCCACGGTGATGGACTCATCCCCGTCCGTGCCAACCAGAGTCACCTGATCGCCGGGCTGAACATCGGGAATATCCGTCACATCCACCATCAGCTGATCCATGCAGACCCTGCCCAAAATCGGCGCACGCTTTCCGCGGATCAGCACATAGAACCTGCCGGAAAGATTTCTGCTGTAACCGTCGGCATAGCCCACCGGCACAGTGGCAACCCGGGTATCGTGCTGCGTGACATACAGTCCGCCGTAGCTGATCTCCCGTCCTGCCGGCAGTGTCTTCACATGGGAAACATGGCTGAACCAGCTCAGCGCCGGCCGGAGCCGCAGGAGGCTGGGATCCACCTCGTCACTGGGATAAAGCCCATAGGTCACGATGCCGGAACGAACCATCTCGTACTGCTTGCCGAAATTCATCAGTCCCGCGGAATTGTTCATGTGCCGGATGGGCACGGAAAGCCCCCGCTGACGGAGCATCTCGTCGAACCGATCGAACTTTCGTGCCTGCTCCTGCGCCCGAGAAAGATCCGCACAGTCCGCCGTGGCAAAGTGGCTGAACAGTCCCTCTGCCTGAAGTCCGGGCAGCCCAGCGATCCGGGTGCAGATATCTGCCGACTCCTCCGTTGCCTGAAAGCCGATCCGGCTCATGCCCGTATCCACGGCAAGATGGAAATATGCGGTTTTGCCCTGTTTCTGCGCCTCCTGCGAAAGCGCCACGGCATCCTCCCAGCGGAAGATCGCCGGTCGGATCTCCATCTGGATCACCTGAGCGAATGCACCCACAGGGGTGTGTCCCAAGATGAGGATGGGCGTATCCAATCCTGCCTGACGAAGCTCCAGAGCCTCTGCCACGGAGCTGACGCCGAAAAATGCACAGCTGTCCTGCAAAAATCGAGCCACCGGCACCGCTCCGTGACCATAGGCATCCGCCTTGACCACCGCCATCACCGCAACTCCGGTCTTGCGCCGGACAGCATCCATATTATTTTGAATTGCATCCAGATCGATGCGAACATAGGTATTGTCGAAATCCAACCAACCATCTCCTGTTATTCCGACTGGTCTGGGAATTTGGGCGTTTATCCCGAAATCCCGATATTTTTGGTTATTTTATCACAAATCACCCCGAATGTAAACCATTCTAATAAAACTTCATATTTCCAGTTTATTCTTGACCGAAAAATAATGTAACTCTATAATAGAAGGGAAGTTATTTATGCATGGGAGGGATCCGCATGTCCAAGCGGCTGCAT
>JARHYV010000187.1 GCA_029258495.1 Faecousia sp.
GTGCAGCAGGTTCCGCTGCATTGAGGACATTATACACGAAAGCGGTTTTGATTTCAATGCCTAATTTGTTCATAATGCAATAAAGTTGAAAGAATTACGATGGATCAGCCGGGAATTGTACAACATATACATTCTTTGAAGATGAGATATGTGTATCTTGACGAAAAACGAATGTAGCTATCTGGCGGAAAAGTGCATAAAAAACAAGCCTGCGCAGTTTGCGCAGGCTTGTAAAATCACGATTAGATGTTTCGTGTCCATTCGGTGATCAGGATGCCGGGGATACTCCATACCAGTTCAAACAGCAGCAGGTTGGAGGGAGTCAGCAGACTGTCCGCCTGAACGATGGTGAGCACCAGTACGATCAGCAGACCCAGAATGCCGCCGAACATATGGATAACGGCGCCCAGCATGCTTGCCGTATGGACGGCACGGCTGCCGGTGATGGCATAGGCCGAGCTTGCAAGGGTGTCCTGCGTGGTGAGGGCGCAGGTGGTGCTTTCCGCCGGATTGGGAGTCCAAGCTGCCACCTTTTTCCGCTGCTGCGCAGTGGGGAAGGCCAGACGGCGGGTATTCACGCCGAATTTCGCGTGGATGAACCCTTCCGACAGCAGGAAGTTGCTGCAGGTCAGCACGGGGGTCAGTCCCCGATAGCTGCACAGTGTACCCAAACCGGAGCTGACGCCCTTGAGCTTGCCGAAGGCCAGCGCAAATACCGCGCACAGCTCGCCGTTGATGGCCATGTAGACGGCCTGATTGACACGGGCGCCCTCCGGGGTTTCAACGCCCATATCCTGAAGGAATGCGATGGTTCCCACAAGAACGCTCTCGTCGCAGACCTCGCCGCCGATGCCCTTGCACTCATAGCCCCGGAAATTGGTCACATCGTAGTGACGGCCGTTGCGGTCGTCCAGTAGCTGCTCGAACAGGGGGCTCAGGCAGTTTCCGTCCTGCTGGATCAGTGCAGCGGCATAGGCAATGACCTGATCCGGCTCCCGATTGGTGTAGAACTTGACACCGTTGATCTTTACGCTGCCGCCCGGGAGCAGATCCTGATCGGACAGGGGGATCGATGCGGTGCCGGTGGCTGCCTTGATGCCCTTCCAACCGCACAGCACCACGCCCAGCTTGTGGAGCCGCTGCTCCAGGATCGCCATGGGCCGGGTCTGGCAGATGAAGATGGTGGCAGGCATTGCGGCAAGGAGTCCGGCAGACCATACCTGCAATGCGGTGCTGATGCCCTGAGAAAGTCCCACCATCACGGCGATGGCACCGGAAAGGATTAGTGCCAGAATGCCGTAGAGGTTCACCAGCTTTTCAAAGCTGCCGGTTTCCTGATAGTTGTCCATGAAGTCTTCCAGATCGCCGCTGGCAACATAGAAACCCGGCTCATCCTCGGAGCAGCCGGGAGCTTTGGCGACCCGGTTGAGTCTGGTGGCCTTGCGCAGGGTATCCATCTGGCCGATCTCGGTGTTCCGGCGGTGATATTCAGCCCACAGTGCCATGCACGCCTCCAGAGAGAAGGCGGCACAGAAGGGGACACGGATCTCCTTCAGGCAGAAGTACCCGTCTGCCATGCACACAAGGAATGTGGCCAAAAGCAGGGTGTCCAAGGTGAATTTTCCCTTTATCAGCGAGAGAAAACCATTGAGCAGGCAGTTGGAGGCCAACAGCGCGCTGAAGAGCATGCAGAAGATCTCGCCATAGACCAACAGCCGCATCCGGTTGGGCTGAACCAGACCGAAGTGGTACAGACCAATGGAGACGACGCCCAGAATGACCACCAGAAGGTTCAGAAAAATCGCGATCTGGAGTTTGCCGATGCCCTTTTCCATGAGGGCGTAGTACCGACGCTCAGGCCCGGCGACCAGCTTGCGCTTGAGGGCATGCAGCTGAGAGCGGGGGCGGAACACGATGGGCTCCGGCGGTGTGTATTCGCCGATGGGCTGCTCGTATTCCGGCTCCCATCCGGCGCTGAAGGGCTCGGCACCCTCGGGGATGGAGGATGCGGCCTGTTCCGAAATGTCATCGGAGATCGGCTCGAAGAAGACGGTTTCCTCATCGGTGACCTTTTGGCTGCTCACTGCGGCAGCGATCTTGTCCAGATCCAGACGGACGGTATCCTCGTCCAGAACCGGATCCGTCCCGGCAGGCTCCTCCTCGGCAGTCAGGTCATGCTCGGGAGCTGCCTGCGTGACTTCCGGTGCAGCGGACAGCGGCTCGAAATCGTCATCGGTGACGGTGTCGTCATAAAAGTCCTCCGGCTCCGGCTCATCCTCTGCCGGAGTTACGGCATATTCAAAATCCGCATCGGAGCAGAGCTGCTCCTGTTCGGGCTCGGGTTCCTGAGACTCCGGCTCGGCATATGCTTGCGCATCGGGAGCATCCGCCTGCTGCCCCGGTTCTTCCTCATCGGGAGCAGGGACAGGCTGAGAGCCGAATTCCTTCAGGATATCCTCCAGAGTGAACCCGAATTCCTGATTTTTATCATCCATGGAATGCAACACTCCTTTTTCAGGGGTTCAGACGCTGACGGACTGCCTCGTACATCAGGACAGAGGCAGCGGTAGACGCATTCAGGGACGAGATGCGTCCGGTCATGGGGATGTGTACCATGACATCGCACAGATCCCGAACCAGACGGCTGATGCCGTCGCCCTCGTTGCCGATGACGATGGCAGTGGAGCCGGTCAGGTCAGCTTTGTACATGGGGACGGAGCCTTCGGCAGCAGTGCCGAACACCCACACGCCCTGTTCCTTCAGCTCTCGGATGGTGGATGCGATGTTGGTGACCCGGGCGACCTTCATGTATTCCACGGCACCGGCGGATGCCTTGGCAACGGTAGCGGTCAGTCCAACGCTGCGACGCTTGGGAATGATGACACCGTGGGCACCGGCGCACTCGGCGGTACGCATGATGGCACCCAGATTATGGGGGTCGGAAAGCTCGTCGCAGATGATGATGAGGGGAGCCTCACCTCGATCGGCAGCCACCTGAAGGATTTCCTCCACGGTTGCGTACTCGTGGGCAGCGGCCTGAGCGATGATGCCCTGATGGGCGCGGGTGGTGCTCATCAGATCCAATTTCCGGCGATCCACGGGAACCACCACGGCACCGGCCTCCTTGGCCTGAGCTGCCAGACGCTGCAGCCCCTTGTCGGTATCGCCGTCGGCAATGAACACCTTGTCGATGGTGCGTCCGGCCTTCAGTGCCTCGGTCAGGGCATTTCTGCCCTCCAGACGGCACTCGTCCTCTTCTTCGCTGACAGCAGGCGGCTGCTGCCGGTCACGGCGGGGATCAAATCTGCGATCACCGCGGTTATTGTTACCCCTGCGGGGATTGTTTTCTCTCATATCGTGTCATCTCCTGAGTTTTGGATATACACTTTTATTATAGCAGAGAACCGCCGTTCCGACAACCATCAATTTTATGATATCGATCTTTGTCAGATGTTGGGAATTTACAGATTGTTTACCGTAATCGGCGCGATCTGGATTGCACTATTGGAAAAATTGTGATATGATGCATAACATCAAGTACCAGTAGGAAAATATCAAATCAAGCAGATATCCTGTATCTGCAAAGGGTGGTAATGCGTATGGATCCCAATCAAAACAATCCTCCCCAGAATGGGAGTGAAAAGCGGCCCAAAACCAGTATATGGGTCTCCTTGGCCATTGCCATTGTGGTGGTGCTGCTGTTCGGCACCGTCTACAATGCAGTCAGAGAAAGTCAGTACACCAAGACGACTTATGCGGATTTTGCCGAGGCAAGAGACAGCGGACAGCTCAGCGAGGTAGAGATCCGCATGGATCGCATCATCTACATGACAGTAGAGGAGGCCAGCAAGCCTGCCAATGAGCAGAAGGCCTTCTTCACCGGACTGCCTCCCGGAGGCGACCTGATGAAGATGTTCGATGAGCTGGTGGCACAGGGTGTCAATCCCGACAGCGTGATCGTGGAAGACAATTCCGGCATCATGCTGGTGCTGTACTATGCGGGTATGCTGCTGCTGTCGTTCTTCATGATCCGCATGATCATGAAACGCATGGGCAACATGGACAACGGCATGGGACAGAGCAAGGCCAAGGTCTACATGGAAAAGCAGACCGGCGTCACCTTTGCCGATGTTGCCGGTCAGGATGAGGCAAAGGAGTCGCTGGAAGAGATCATCGATTTCCTCCACAATCCAAAGAAATATACCGACATCGGTGCCAAGCTGCCCAAGGGCGCACTGCTGGTGGGCTCTCCCGGTACCGGCAAGACCCTGATCGCCAAGGCGGTGGCAGGCGAGGCCAATGTGCCGTTCTTCTCCATCTCCGGCTCTGATTTTGAAGAGATGTTCGTCGGCATCGGCGCAAGCCGTGTCCGCGACCTGTTCCGTCAGGCCACAAAGGTCGCTCCCTGTATCGTTTTCATCGACGAGATCGATGCCGTGGGCAGAACCAGAGATACCCGCATGGGCGGCAACGATCAGACCCTGAACCAGCTGCTCAGCGAGATCGACGGTTTCGACTCCTCCAAGGGTGTCGTCATTCTGGCGGCGACCAACCGTCCGGAGGTTCTGGACAAGGCACTGCTGCGTGCCGGGCGTTTTGACCGGCGGATCGTGGTGGATCGCCCCAACCTTCAGGGCAGACTGGACACGCTGAAAGTCCATACCCGCAAGATCCGTCTTGCAGAGGATGTGGATCTTTCCAAGCTGGCACAGGCGACCGCAGGTGCCGTAGGTGCGGATCTTGCCAATCTGGTCAACGAGGCAGCTCTGCGTGCCGTGCGCAAGGGTCGTCAGGCGGTCAATCAGGAGGATCTTCTGGTTTCCTTTGAAACCGTGATCGCCGGTACGGAAAAGAAGAATACCGTGCTCACCGATACCGAAAAGCGCATGGTCGCCTATCACGAGGTGGGTCATGCTCTGGTGGCGGCACTGGAGAAACATTCCCAGCCGGTGTCCAAGATCACCATCGTTCCCCATACCTCCGGTGCACTGGGCTATACCATGCAGATGCCGGAGGAGGAAAAATACCTGTCCACGGTGGATGAGCTCCGCACGGAGCTGCGCACCCTTCTGGGCGGCAGAGCAGCGGAGCAGGTGGTGTTCGGCGTGAAGACCACCGGTGCCTCCAATGATATTCAGCGTGCCACGGCACTGGCTCGGAACATGGTGGCAGTCTATGGCATGAGTGAGGAACTGGGTCTGATGGCACCTGCCAACATGAACCAGCAGTATCTGGATACACAGGCATATCTGGATTGCTCTCAGGAAACCTCCGCTAAGGTGGATCAGGCGGTTCAGAAGCTGCTGGATCAGTGTCATCAGGATGCCATGCGCTGCCTGATGGAGAACCGCAGCCTTCTGGATGAGATTTCTGAATACCTGTTGGCTAAGGAAACCATCACCGGCGATGAGCTGATGGCATTCATCAACGGGGAAGGAAAGCCTGCAATCGTAGAGGAGTCGGCTGAACCTGTGGAGCAGCCGGTACAACCCGATGTCAGCCAAGCGTCTGATGTTCAGAGCGCCGAGCCTGCGCAGCGGGAAGAAACAACTCCCACAGAAGAATAACCGAAATCCCCGGGTATCATGGATACCCGGGGATTTTTTGTGGGGATCAGCGGATCACCAGCTCCTCGCCTTCCACATCCACGGTCAGATCCTGTCCCGTGGTGATGGAGCCTGCAAGGATCATCTTGCTCAGCTTGGTTTCCACCGTGTGCTGCACGAACCTGCGCAGAGGACGGGCACCATAGGTGGGGTCGTAAGCCCTGTCTACGATGAATGCCTTGGCTGCATCGGTCAGATGGCAGTGGAGCTGCTGCTGGGCAAGCCGGCGGTTCAGCTGCTCGATCTGCAGATCGATGATGGAATAGATATTTTCCCGGCTCAGGGGCTTGTAGAACACGATCTCATCCAGTCGGTTCAAAAATTCCGGACGGAAGGAGCGGCGAAGGAGCTGCTGCACCTGCTGCTTTGCATCCTCGCGGATGTTTCCGTTTTCGTCGATGCCGTCCAACAGGAACTCACTGCCCAGATTGGAGGTGAGGATGATGATGGTGTTTTTGAAATCGACTGTCCGACCCTGCGAGTCGGTGATCCTGCCGTCGTCGAGAACCTGCAGCAGGATGTTGAAGACATCGGGATGGGCTTTTTCCACCTCATCAAACAGGATCACGCTGTACGGCTTGCGGCGAACGGCCTCGGTGAGCTGACCGCCTTCTTCATAACCGACATATCCGGGAGGCGCTCCGATCAGACGGGATACCGCGAATTTCTCCATGTATTCGGACATATCGATGCGCACCATATTCTGTTCGTCGTCGAACAGAGCTTGTGCAAGGGTCTTTGCAAGTTCCGTCTTGCCCACACCCGTGGGGCCGAGGAACAGGAAAGAGCCGATGGGACGGTTGGGGTCTGCAATACCGGCACGGCTGCGCTGAATGGCCTCGGTGACGGCGGTGACGGCCTCCTGCTGACCGATGACCCTCTTGTGCAGGGTTTCGTCCAGTGCCAGCAGCTTTTCGCGCTCGCCCTGAACCAGTCTGGAAACGGGGATGCCTGTCCACCGCTCCACGATCTTAGCGATCTCTTCGTCGGTGACCCGATCCCTCAGAATGTTGCCGTCCTTCGGGGCAGATGCCTTCTGCTCCTCCTCCTGCAGCTGACGCTGCAGCTGAGGCAGGCGGCCGTATTTCAGCTCGGCGGCTTTTTCCAGATCGTAGTTCTGCTCGGCATTTTCGATCTGCCGGTTCAGCTCCTCCAGCTGCTCCCGGAGCTGCTGAACATGCTCAATGGCATTCTTTTCGTTTTCCCACTGGGCTTTCATAGCGTTGAAGTTGTCCCGTGTTTCTGCCAGCTCCTTTTGCAGCTGCGCAAGACGGGAGCGGCTCAGCTCGTCCTCCTCCTTTTTCAGGGCAGCCTCTTCGATCTCCATTTGGATGATGTGGCGGGATACCTGATCCAGTTCGGCAGGCATAGAGTCCATTTCCGTTCGGATCTGGGCACAGGCCTCATCCACAAGGTCGATGGCCTTGTCCGGAAGGAACCGGTCGGTGATATAGCGGTCGGACAGGGTGGCAGCGGCGATGATGGCGGAGTCGGCGATCTTGACGCCGTGGAATACCTCATAGCGCTCCTTCAGACCGCGCAGGATGGAGATGGTGTCCTCGACCGTGGGTTCATCCACCTGAACGCTCTGGAACCGACGCTCCAAAGCAGGATCCTTTTCGATATATTCCCGATACTCATCCAGTGTGGTTGCACCGATACAGTGCAGCTCACCTCGGGCCAGCATGGGCTTGAGCAGGTTGCCGGCATCCATTGCACCGTCGGTCTTGCCTGCACCCACGATGGTGTGCAGCTCGTCAATAAACAGGATGATCTGCCCCTGAGAGTCCTTCACCTCGTTCAGCACGGCTTTCAGACGCTCTTCAAATTCGCCGCGGTATTTTGCGCCGGCGATCAGCGCACCCATGTCCAGAGAGAAGATGGTCTTGTCCTGCAAGGTCTTGGGCACATCCCGTTTGACGATCCGCTGAGCAAGTCCTTCTGCAATGGCGGTCTTGCCAACACCGGGCTCACCGATGAGGACGGGATTGTTCTTCGTTTTTCTGGACAGGATCCGGATCACATTCCGGATCTCCTCATCTCTGCCGATGACCGGATCCATCTTCTGCTCCCGTGCCCGCTTGACCAGATCCGTGCCGTATTTTTCAAGCGCCTCGTAGGTGCCCTCGGGATTGTCGGTGGTCACTCTCTGGTTGCCGCGGACGCTTTGCAGGGCGGTCAGTACATCCTCCTTGGCGATGCGGTACATCTGGAACAGGGACTTGACCGGGCCGGCGGCACTTTCGATCAGCCCCAGAAACAGGTGTTCGACGGATACATATTCGTCCTTCATGGCCTGAGCCTGTGCCTCGGCTGCGGTAAAGCAGCTGTCCATGTCGGCACTGATATAGAACCGGTCGGCCTCCCGGGATCCGGTGACACTGGGCAGCTTTTGCAGCTCTGCCTTGGCAGCGGCGTCCAGACTTTCGACGGTCACATCCATCTTGCGCAGCAGCTGCGGAGTCAGTCCGCCGTCCTGCTGCAGCAGGGCGCATAGCAGATGGATCTGCTCCAGCTGCTGGTTGTGGTGATCTCTGGCAATGGTCTGCGCCAGTTGAACGGCCTCCAGAGATTTCTGGGTGTAGGTATTAAAATTCATAAACATTTCTCCTTTCGAGGGGTTGTTTTAGCACTCTCGTTAGTTGAGTGCTAATTCTCTTTGACTTCAATATACCCCGATTTTCGAAAAAGTCAAGGCGGTCTGAACCACTTTTTTGAAAATTCACAGATGCGCCACATTTACAGTTTGCGCAACTTCAAAGAAACTTAATATTTAATACCTTTTTTTATTAATACAATTTCTTTACTATATAGATAAGCAATTTGCTTTTTTCATTTTCCTACCTCTTTTCTTAAAAAACCCGGAGTCGACTGGTCATCGACTCCGGGTTTTCATTTATTTGACCATGTGTACATTTACATGGGGATAGGTGAATTCGATATGATCGGTTTCGAATTCCCTGCTGATATTTTCGTTGATCGTATAAAAAGAAGTCCAGTAATCTGCAGAGCTTGTCCATACCTGCAATACATACTCGATGGCATTGTCCCCATAATTTTTGACACCGACAAAAGGAGCCGGAGAGAAGAGTGTTGTGGGGATATTGGCGGCGCGCAGCAGTGCATCCTTGACTACGGGAATGGGGGCATCGTAGCTTGCGCCCACGGTGATATCGATGCGTCTGGTGCCGGAGCAGGAATAGTTCACGATCTGAGAGGCGACCACGGCGGAATTGGGGATGGAAATGGTCTTGTTGTCGGCGGTGGTGAGCCGGGTGTAGGTGACATCGATGGATTGAACGGTTCCGCCCTGACCGGCGATCTCCACATAGTCGCCGGACTTGAACGGACGGGTGGAAAGCACGGTAAATCCGCCGATCACATTGGTCAGAGCATTCTGGAAGGACAGAGAAATGGCAAGAGATGCAACACTGGCCAGAGCAACGATGCCGGTGACCTTGATGCCCAGCTGCTCAATGATGATCATGCCCAGCAGTACATACAGCACCACACGGAGCAGAGATTTCAGCAGACTGATGGCGGCGCGCTCCATGCGGGTCTTCTCCAGAGAGCGGTCTGCGAGTTTCAAAATGACACGGATGACCAAAATTCCAATGACAAAGATGATAGCCGCAGGCATGAGTTCTTTTGCGAAATGGATGATCTTATCGATCAGAGTTGGATCGGACATGGCGATACTCCTTTGTTCTGTTTTGTCTGTTTCTATTATAATGGAGATCGCTGAGGAAGACAAGCGGTTTTTGTGCCGGGGAGCATCTGCCGGAGAATTCATTCATAAAATCGTCAAATTTTGTTTCCAAATGGGTTACGACTTATTCAAAAGAGGAAATTATAATACAGACATCCAAAGCGTGCAGGAAGTTGTGAGCCTTCACATTTGGACCCTCTTTTCTACCTCTCTTTTTTTCAAAACATCGAGAAGGCACCTGCCGCGCGCAGGTGCTTTTTCGCGCATCCGCAATAAAAGAGAAGGGATATGAAAAAAGCTATTGACATTTTGTTATGGTGTTGTTATAATACAAAAGCTGTCAGTTGGATGGCACATCATATGGGGGTATAGCTCAGCTGGGAGAGCGCTTGAATGGCATTCAAGAGGTCAGCGGTTCGATCCCGCTTATCTCCACCAAGAAAGTTCTGAAATCTTATGATTTCAGAACTTTCTCTTTTTATATACCACCATAAATGTTCCGGATTTCCCCTGTGGTTTCGCACGGGGGAAACCTTTGACCACATTCTGACCACATCGGCATCAGGACAGATTGGATATAGTAGAATCCGAACCGCCAAAGGCCTCGCTGAAACGCTCGACAGCCTCCCGCCGGATCGAATCCTGCACATGAAGGTAATGCTGGGTCATATCAATGTCAGCGTGTCCTACGATGCTCTGGATGGTGGAGAGGTCAACACCCAATGCCTGCATCTGAGAAACATAGGTGTGACGGCAGCAGTGCGGTGTCAGCACTCGCACACCTTCGACACTTTCCAGTGCGTCTTTGAATTTGTCCCGGAAATAGGACGGATTGCAGGGAACCCCCTTTTTGCCCACCTCCCAGATGAACCGGTTTTTCGTATCCCGAAGAAACAGGGCGCAGCCTC
>JARHYV010000151.1 GCA_029258495.1 Faecousia sp.
CGGGTATGACGCTTCAGGCGCATTGCATTCTTATTGATCTTGCTAACCATTCTAGCACACCTCCATTACTTCTTGCCACCGGTCTTACCAACCTTACGGCGGATGACCTCAGTGGTATACTTGATGCCCTTGCCCTTGTAAGGCTCGGGGGGACGCTTAGCACGGACTTCGGCAGCAAACTGGCCGACGACCTGCTTATCAATACCCTTAACGATGATCTTGTTGGGAGTGGGGCACTCAACCTTGATGCCCTCGATCTCGTCCATGATGACCTCATGGGAGAAACCCAGACGCATGACCAGCTGCTTGCCCTTCATCTCGACACGGAAACCAACGCCGTTAACATCCAGCTCCTTGGAGTAGCCCTTGGAGACGCCCTCGATCATGTTAGCGATCAGGGTACGGGTCAGGCCGTGCAGGCTCTTGTGCAGATGCTCTTCGTCGGGACGGCCAACGGTCAGAACATTACCCTCAACATTGATCAGCATGTCAGGGTGCATAGTCTTAGTCAGTGTGCCCATGGGGCCAGTGACGGTGATGATGTTGCCCTCGGCAACATTCACAGTAACGCCTGCGGGAATTTCAACAGGCTTCTTACCAATTCTAGACATACCGTAACCTCCTTACCAGACAAATGCCAGCACTTCGCCGCCGATGTGCAGCTCGCGTGCCTTCTTGTCGGTCATAACGCCCTTGGAAGTAGAGACAATGGCGATACCCAGGCCCTTGAGAACCTTGGGCAGCTCCTCAGCGCCAGCGTACACACGCAGGCCGGGCTTGGAGACACGGCGCAGGCCGGAAATAACGGTCTGCTTCTTTGCCAAATACTTCAGAGTGATGTGGATCATGCCCTGATTGCCGTTGTCAACAACGGTGAAGGACTTGATGTAGCCCTCGTCCACCAGAATCTGAGCGATTGCCTTCTTCAGGTTGGAAGCGGGGACATCCACAGTTTCGTGCTTTGCAGAGTTAGCATTCCGGATACGGGTCAGCATATCTGCTACAGGATCGGTGATTTGCATGTTTAATATCCTCCTTAATGAAGTTACGGGCTAAACCCGTTAAGACAAGGGGGTATCGAGTGAATGCGGCCGAGTCAATGATCAGCCCATCTTCACCCGACTTCCCTCGCCTGTTTTACATTATAAGTCGACCTTACCAGCTAGCCTTGCGGACACCGGGGATCTGGCCCTTGTAAGCCAGCTCACGGAAGCAGATACGGCAAACGCCGTAATCGCGCAGGTATGCATGGGGTCTGCCGCAGATTTTGCAGCGGTTGTAGCGGCGGCTGGAGAACTTGGGCTCAGCCTGCTGCTTCAGAATCATAGACTTCTTTGCCATTATCGTTCCTCCAATCAAGCGTAGAAGGGAGCGCCGAGCTGGGTCAGCAGCTCCTTAGCTTCCTCGTCGGTGGCAGCAGTGGTGCAGATGCAGATATCCATACCACGGATCTTGTCCACCTTATCGTACTCGATTTCGGGGAAGATCAGCTGCTCCTTCAGGCCGAAGGCATAGTTGCCGCGGCCGTCAAAGCTGTTGGGGTTGATGCCACGGAAGTCGCGGACGCGGGGCAGCGCAATGCTGAACAGGCGATCCAGGAACTCGTACATCTTAGCACCACGCAGGGTAACCTTAACGCCAACATTTTCACCCTCACGGAGCTTGAAGTTTGCAACGGACTTACGAGCCTTGCAGATCACAGCCTTCTGGCCGGTGATGATGCCCAGATCCTTGACAATAGCTTCGATCTCCTTAGCGTTGTTCTTGCTCTCGCCGCAGCCGACATTGATAACGACCTTGTCCAGCTTGGGGATCTGCATAACGCTCTTGTAACCGAACTTCTTCATCAGAGAAGGAGCGATCTCTTCGGTGTACTGAACTTTCATTCTAGGTGCATTCATTGATTACTCCCCCTTTGCCTTGATTTCGGTGCCGCACTTACGGCAGATGCGGACCTTCTTGTCGCCGTCGATCTTGTGACCGACGCGGACACCCTTGCCGCACTTGTCGCAGAACAGAGCGACCTTGCAGGTGCGGATGGGGGTTTCCTTCTTCACGATGCCACCGGTCTCGCCCTGCTTACGGGGCTTGGTGTGGCAAGTGGCGACGTTAACGCCCTCGACAATAACCTTGTTTTCAGCGGGCATAGCAACCAGTACCTTGCCCTTAACGCCCTTATCCTTACCGGACAGGACAATAACGGTATCGTTCTTCTTAATGTTCATCCTTCAGTACCCCCATTAGATGACTTCGGGAGCCAGAGACAGGATCTTCATGTAGTCTC
>JARHYV010000366.1 GCA_029258495.1 Faecousia sp.
GCCACCGCACAGCAGCAGCTGAGTGCCATTGCCGCAAACTCGATGGTGAATTTCCCTCTGAAATCCACTGTCATCGCCAGCAGCGCATTCACCGCAAAATATCCGATGAATGCAATCATCAGGGTCAGCCCGACCATGCCGCACAGGTAATAGATGGCATGGAAGTCATTTTCCGGATCATACCATGTGACCATTTCCTTTGTTTTTCCGGTCAGAACATCCGTATGTACCGCTTTTTCACCCATCCGTGAGCGGTTCAAGCCAAACCATTTCGCAGACTCCGGCGCATCCTCCATCAGCAGCTTGCAGAAGGTCAGCCGCATCAGCCGCTGATTGCCGACCTTATCCACATCGTGTGAATACTGATAAGCCTGCAGCGTACGCTCTTCCCCAAAACGGGAAATCATTCCCGGAAGGAACAGCCGATAGGCATTCACCAGTGCATCATGTTCCTGCTGAGGCGATGCATCTTCCTCTGTCTTGGCTGCCTCATCAAATACCGTCTGCTTGATATCAAAATTTCCGGCTACGGCTTTCTGGTTGCGCATCATCGGCGATACGGGCAGCATCACTGCAAATACCACGGTGATCACACCGATCACAACGCTCTGACGCCAGCGTTTCCGGTCGATGAGCAGCAGACACACGGGCAGTCCCAGGCCCACCGCCGCCAATGACGCATATGCAAGTCTTGTACCCAGTACAAACAAGCTGCCAAAGCCCAGCGCCGTCATGATCGCAACGGGAAGGAGCTTGGTTTCCCACTTTTTCAGTGTCCATCCCAGTGCAATGGGGACGATCATGGCCAGAATGGCACTCTGGGTATTGGCGAAATAGAACCATCCCCGGACACCCAGAGCCTTGTTGGGATAGGTATAGGGATCGGTTCCCGTCAGACGGCTGAGGAGCATCACCACGATGATGATACAGAAATTCACAACAATGCCCGTCTGAAATGCCGGCAGAACCTTGTCATTCCGGCGCAGAAAGGTGCAGAAGCACAGTGCCGTCAGCGGCATCAGATAGATCCGAACCATATTGGACAGATCTCCAAAGGGTTGGATGTAACCTGCCTGCGTGCATGCCCAGACATGCCCTGCAAGAAATCCTCCCAAGACCAACGCCATGAGCCAATAATACCGTTTCCGATCCGACAGGATAAAGCCCAGCAGCACCGAACCGCACAGCAGCCCCATGCGCAGCACGACCGTCAGGGTATTGGCGGTATGCA